>JAGGZG010000059.1 GCA_021162125.1 Anaerolineae bacterium | reverse complement strand
GCCACACTACAGCGAATTCTCAGTATAGCCGAGGAACTTGGCTATACGCCTGACCCCATCGCCCGCAGCATGACCACGAAGCGGACCGGGTGCATCGGTCTGCTTGTCCCGCAGCCAATCCCTGACGTCATCCGAAACCCATTTTTCAGCGAGTTCCTCGAAGGCATTGGAGAGGTTTGCAAGGAGGCAGGGCTTTCTCTGATGCTGGTGCCTCCGCTGAAGGGGAGTATACGTCGCGCTGTCAACGACGCGGCTGTTGATGGGTTTCTGACCCTGGGGCTGGAGACCTTCCGTGGTACGATGATGGTCCTGGAACAGCGCGGCGTGCCCTACGTCATGGTTGACAGCGATCCGACCCCAGGCATTTCCTGTGTGAACATTGACGACCAGGGAGGGGCTCGAGCGGCAATGGCCCACGTGCTCCACGCCGGCCATCGCCGGGTTGCCATCCTGGGCATTAAGTCGGGCAAGCGGGGACGGTACAAGGAATACGCGGGGACTTTGCGGCGGCGGATGGAGGGCTATCTGGCGGCACTAAGTGAAGCTGGCCTTTCGATGCGTAGCCGTGACGTGCACCTCGTGGAGTGTGACAGCCACGTTAATGGCGGTCGTGAGGGTTTCCAGCGACTTTGGCGGCTAAAGCGGCGGCCGACGGCGATTGTGGCCATGAGTGACATCATTGCTATCGGCGCGATGGAGGCAGCGCGCGAACTCGGCGTTCGAGTGCCGGACGATGTATCAATCGTCGGCTACGATGACATTCCAGCAACGCGCTGGACGCGACCGAGGTTGACGACGGTGCACCAGCCGATTCGTGAAAAGGGGAAATTGGCTGCGGACTTGTTGGTGAAACTCGTGGAAGGGGGCACCGATAGCAACCACTATGTCCTGCCCACCAGTCTGGTCGAGCGGGAGTCGGTGAAGACCTGGGCCGAGGAGACAACCGCCGGCTAGCAATTGACGAGTGAGTCAGTCGTCTGTCACCACGTTGGGCAGGATGAGCGTGATAGCCGTACCTTTTCCCTCCTGGCTGGAAACCTCAATGGCTCCTCCGTGGGCGTCCACAATGCGCTTGACGACGGCCAGGCCCAGGCCCAGACCACCAGCCCGCTGCTGTGAGCTATCGGCCTGATAGAGGTGGTCGAAGATGTGTTGCATCTTGTCGGCCGGAATGCCTTCTCCCTGATCACGGACGGTCAACCGCACCTGATTCCCCTCTTGCCGCAGGCTCACGCTGACCCGGCCGAAAGGTGGACTGAACTTGACGGCGTTCTCCAGCAGGTGCGTGACAGCCTGTTGCAGACGGGTTTCGTCGCCCAGGACGCAGGGCAAATCCTCCGGAATGTCGCAATCCAGAGCGATGGCCTGTTCATCGGCCTTGACTTGCACTGACTGGCAGGCCCGCTCGACTACTGTCGCCAATGATACCGGATGAGGACTGATCTGCACTTGGCCCGCCTCCGCTTCTTGCAGATAGAGGATGTCATTTACCAGGCGGATGAGCTCGTCGGTGCGTTGCTTCATAACCCCCAGCGTTTCCTGCTGCTCGTCGCTGAGTGGGCCCAGCCGTTCGCTCCTTAGCAATGTGAGGTGACCTTTGACGTGTGCCAGTGAAGCGAGCAGGGCACGGAAAACTTTGGTCATTAATCGGGTCTTGAGCTCGTCCAGAGTTCTCAGTTCGGTGTAGGCCTGCTCAAATTCCACCACTTGCTGTTGGGCGTCCTCGTACATCTGGTTAAGCTGCAGATTTGCACGTCGCAGATCGTCCAGCAGGCGGGTGTTCCGCTCGGTCAACCTCCGTCGTTCCACTGCGCGGGCAATGGTGTTCATCACCGTGTCTATGTCGTCGAACGGTTTGAGCAGGTAGTCGTAAGCGCCGTACTTCATCGCCTCCAAAGCTGATTGCAGGGAGGCGTAAGCGGTCATGATCACGACCACGGCGTTGCGGTCGCGTTCGCGGATACGGCGCAACAGTTCGATGCCATCCATACCGGGCATCTTGAGATCAGTGAGGATGGCGTCAATGTTATCCCTCTCCACTAACTTCAGGGCTTCCTGTGCACCCGTGGCAGTTAGAGGCTGGTATCCCTCGGTCTTGAGCACGAAGGACAGGAAGTCGCGCATGCCTTCCTCGTCATCAATTATCAAGATGCGGGCATTTTCGACCACCGGTTGCCACCTTTCCGTGCACCGCTCTTCCCCCCTCCTCCCCCAGCGCTCTAATTATACCACAAACCTTTCTACATTGTCGAATCGCCTGTTCTGTGGTATACTCGGTACTGTGTGACTCAATGGAAGCCGTGCCAAGCCCAAGTCCACTTTTGACATTCCAAAACGTACTGCGTATTGCGTGTTGCGTGCGTGGTGCGTGATGGAACGGAACACGAAACGCGCACCACGGCTTTGGCAGCAAAAATAGCGCTTAAACGAGGGCCTGTTTTCGCGCTTGACCCGGAATCGAGAGAGAGTTATGACGATTCGGATACTGCCCGCAGAGGTAGCGGCCAAGATCGCCGCTGGCGAGGTGGTGGAACGGCCTGCCTCGGTGGTGAAGGAATTGATCGAGAACGCCATAGACGCCGGGGCCACCGAGATCAGAATCGAGGTGCGCCAGGGCGGGAGGCGGCTGGTGCGCGTGGCCGATAACGGCTGTGGCATTCCGGCCGCTGAGGTAGAGTTGGCTTTCGCCCGCCATTCGACCAGCAAGCTGACCGGCGTGGATGACCTGGCCCGCATCGTTACCCTGGGCTTCCGTGGTGAGGCCCTGGCCAGCATCGCCGCCGTCAGCCACCTGACCGTGCTTACCCGCGTCGCTGACGAGCCGGTGGGCAGCCATCTTCGCCTGGAAGGCGGCTCTCTGGTCAGCCGCGAGGGGCGAGGCTGTCCGGTGGGCACGGTAGTCACCGTGGAAAACCTGTTCTACAACGTCCCCGCCCGTCTGAAGTTCCTCCGTTCCGAGGCCACCGAGCGGCGGCACATTGACCGCTTGATCACGCGCTACGCGATGGCCTATCCTACGCTGCGCTTTTCCGTCACCCACAACGGCCGGCTCACCTTCCAGTCAACGGGCAGCGGGCAATTGTACGACGTGCTGATCAAGGTCTACGGGCTGGATGTCGCCAAACAGATGTTGCCCATCCACGGCCCACCGGCTTCCGGGGCGGATAGTGAGATCACACAGCCAGGGACGCCGGGGCAGGAACCTCTGGTCAGCGGCTACGTCAGTGCTCCGGCCATGAACCGCGCGAACCGCGATCACATCACGTTCTTCATCAACGGGCGTTGGGTGCGGGATCGTATGTTGGCCTACGCTGTGGAGCAGGCCTACCATACCCTGCTACCGGTGGGTCGCCATCCGCTGGCCGTCCTGCGAGTGGATCTGGATCCGGCGGAGGTGGACGTCAACGTGCACCCGACCAAGAGCGAGGTGAAATTTTTGCACAGAGATCGCGTGTTTGCAGCGGTGCAAAAGGCAGTCCGCCGCACGCTGGTGGACCAATCCCCCATCCCGGAGATGGAATCACGGCCCGGCCAGTGGACGGCGGCGGGTTGGGAGCGACGGCAGACGTTGACGGCGGTGGGCCGGGAGCGCCTGCCCACCCAACTCGCCCTGGATGCACAGCGCACGGGCGAGTTTCCCCCGCTGATGCCCGCACCTCAGGCCGGGGACAAGCTGCCTCCCTTGCGCGTCCTGGGCCAGGTAGCCCGCACCTACATCATCGCCGAGGGCCCGGCCGGATTGTACCTCATTGACCAGCACGCTGCCCACGAGCGAATTCTTTACGAACAATTCATGGCCCAACAGGAGCAGGTCACTTCCCAGACGTTGCTGGAACCCATGACTCTGGAGCTTACCCCGGCGCAGGCGGCGATCATGGAAGAGCAACTGCACGTCCTGACCCGCCTGGGTTTCACCATTGAGCCCTTTGGCGGGAACACGTATCTGGTGCGGGCGGTGCCCGCTGTGCTGGTGGGTGCGGACTTGCGCCAGGCGCTGATAGGGATCGTGGACGAGCTGGCCGAAAGTCGCATGCCCCCTTTGGCTCGTGAACGCGAGAAACGGGTGATCGCCAGCGTGTGCAAGCAGGCTGCCATCAAGGCTGGTCAGGTGCTCTCCGACGAAGAGTTGCGGGAATTGATCCGCCAACTGGAGGCAACGGCCATGCCCCGTACTTGCCCTCACGGCCGGCCGACGATGATTCACCTCAGTCAGGCTCAGTTAGAGCGGGAGTTTGGCCGGCGATAAACGTCTCATTTTCATCTCGTGAGATTGATTAACGACAGGAGAGTGTACGATGCACCGGCAAGCAATACCATTAGGACGTATTTTCGGGATCTCTATCGGCCTGGATTATTCCTGGTTCCTGATTTTTGGGTTGCTCACCTGGACGCTGGCCGTGAGTTACTACCCCGGCGAATTCGAGAACTGGCCCGCGGCCCAATATTGGGTCGTCGGTGCGGTGACGGCCCTCATGCTCTTTGTCAGCGTTCTGCTCCACGAATTGGGACACTCGGTGATTGCGCTGCGCTACAAAATACCGGTGCGCAGTATCACCCTCTTTGTCTTTGGTGGCGTTGCTCAGATTGGGGGCGAACCACCCAGCGCTGCCGCCGAATTCTGGATCGCCATCGCCGGTCCTATGGTCAGTTTGATCCTGGCCGTGTTCTTTGGCCTGTTGCGAGCCGTCGTCTCCGGCATCGCCCCACTCCTGGCCCTGGCTAAGTACCTGGCGTACATGAATGGTTCGTTGTTCCTCTTCAACCTGATTCCGGGCTTCCCGTTGGATGGTGGTCGCGTCTTTCGGGCCTTAGTCTGGGGCGTAAGCCACAGCCTGCGCCGGGCCACTCTCATCGCTGCCAACCTGGGGCGCGGGATAGCCTATCTATTCATCTTTACCGGTGTGTGGCAAATACTTGGTGGCAACTTTGGCAACGGATTGTGGATTGCTTTCATCGGTTGGTTCTTAGAGAGCGCGGCCGTGGCCCAGGTGCAGCAGCAGCGGATCCAGGACTTGCTGGCTGGACATACGGTGTCGCAGGCGATGAGCCGTAATTACGCCGCTATCCCGGCCGAGACTCCCTTGCAACAACTGGTAGACCATCACATCCTGGGCAGTGGGCAGCGCAGTTTCGTAGTTAAGCGCGGGAACGAGGTCGTCGGCTTGCTGACTTTGCACCACCTCAAAAAAGTGCCCTCGGAGCAATGGCCCACGACCACGGCTGCGCGGGCTATGCTTCCGTTGGAGCAGATTAAAAGCGTGCAGCCCAGCACGGATCTGTGGGCAGCGCTGGAGAAGATGGATCGGGATGGGGTGAACCAGCTACTCGTGAGAGCCGATGGACAGATCGTGGGTATGCTCAGCAGAGAGGATTTCATAAGCTTCTTGCGCACCTTGCAGACGCTGAAAGCGTAACCGGTCCGACGATGATGTGCTTCTCTGGCTCCTTCAATCGGGAGAGCGTTTGTGCATTTGAATATACTGGCTTGTGATTTAGACGGTACATTAGCAGTAGGTGGTGAAGTTGCGGCCGAAACCTGGGCGATGCTGCGCCGGGCAAAAGAGAACGGCCTGGTCATCATTCTGGCCACTGGCCGCACTCTGGATAGCTTATCGGCCGAGGGGCTGTATGCAGAGCTGTGCGAAGCGATAGTGGCTGAAAATGGGGCCGTCGTCTACTTCCCCCGGCGCGACAGGGTGGAGTTGCCCTTCGGCCATCTGTCTCCAGTGTTGTTAAATCGCCTGGAGGGTTTGGGCGTGCCCCTGGGGCGCGGTATCGCTATTGTGGCCACCCGTGTCCCCTACGATGAGGCGGTTCTGCAAGTACTGCGGGAAGTAGGCGGTGGGGCGACGATTGAGTTCAACCGGGGCGCTGTGATGGTGTTGCCGCCTGGCGCTACCAAGGGGACAGGGCTGCACTACGCCCTGCATGAACTGGGCTATTCGCCGCGTAACGTAGTGGCCTGCGGTGACGCTGAGAATGACCGCAGCCTGCTGGAAATGGCCGAGCTGGCAGTGGCCGTGGCCAATGCTACGCCCAATATTCAGGCCCTGGCAGATGCTGTGTTGCCTCAGACCAATGGTGCCGGTGTGCGGGCGCTCATCGAAGACCTCCTGGCCGGACGCCTCCCGCCTCACCAGCCACGCCCTGATCGCCACCTCTTGCTGGGCCACAGGATAAAGGGCACTCCGGTGCATCTGGACCCTTTTGCCCTGGTGGATGGCAACCTGGGTATTTTCGGGGCCAGTGGTAGTGGCAAGTCCTGGCTGGCCGGGTTGTTGGCGGAGGAACTGCTCAAGCTGGGGTATCAAGCCTGCATCATTGACCCAGAGGGGGACTACCGGGGCCTGCGAGCCTTTCCGCACAGCCTGGTCCTGGGTGGGCCGGAAACGCGGCTCCCGCCGGTAGTGGACGTGATCACCCTGAGTGAGTACAGCGATATCAATCTGGTTTTGGACCTCTCGCTGTACACCGTGGCGGAACGTACCGCTTACGTTGCTGAACTCCTGCGTGGATTGCGGAGCCTGCGCATCCGGCGCGGCCGGCCGCATTGGTTTCTGGTGGATGAGATCCAGAGTTTCTGTCCGCCGGAGGGGGGCGAGCTGACCGACCTGGTGTTGGATATGATGCAAGCGGGCGGACTCGGTATAGTTAGTTATCGCCCCAGTCAGGTGGCCCCGGCCCTGTTAGAAATGCTGGATCACTGGTTGCTGACACGTCTGAGCCTGCCGGAAGAAGTCGCCGTGTTGGAATCTTTCCTGGCCAGAGAGGATGGCAACAAATCCGCGATCCTGACTCAACTGCCAACGCTGCCGCAGGGCCAGGTTTATCTGTCTTTTCATGACGGAAAGTGTCGGCTGAAACCTCCCGAGGGCATTGTCGCATTTTGTATCGGGCCGCGAGCGATACCTCACATCAGGCATCTGCACAAGTACTTGCGAGAGCCTTTGCCTGAGCCAAAACGGTTCTATTTCTGTGACAGCTCTGGCCGTTACCTGGGCCGAGTCGCTGCCAGCCTGTGGGAGTTTCGTGAGGCTCTGGATGAACTACCGGTTGACTCGCTCCAGTATCATCTGCAGCGGGGAGATTTAGAACGATGGCTTCGAGATGTGCTCCACGACGAAGAGCTGAGCCGCCGCGTGGGCAAGGTTAGCCGTCGTAATTTGCAGGGAGAGTCGCTTCGCCAGGCGCTGTTGGACGTGGCGATCTCTCGTTTTGAAGAATTGGACAACCTGGCTTGAAAGTTTGTCAATCCAGGGGTGCGGTTTCGACCGCTGACTTTCGTGAGGGGGAGCAATGGAACGGCGACTGCGTGTTCTGGGACTGTTAGCGCTGATATCTCTGACCCTGGTGCTGGGGCAGGGGGGAGCGGATCTCTACCTGATGTTCAACGCCGGCACTGAGGCGGAGACCTTTGTCTTACCTGTCTCCCCACACGGTGGGAACTGGCGTCTGGCCGTGGACACTTTTCGTCCCTCTCCCCAGGACCTGTTCGAAGCTGGAGAAGAGATCGTCCTTGACAATCAGCAAGTTTACCGGGTGGAAGCCCGTTCCAGCGTGATCTTGATCGCACGCCCACAGGTACCTGCACGGGCGGGGGGGGCCAAATGAGCGAGGTTAACTGACCTCCCAACCCCTGGCCACGTCCATGGCCTGGGAAGGCTGGCCTATAGCTTAGCGCCTGGCGACACAAGAGGGGACGAAAGATGGGCAACGTTGCAACCCGGCTGCTCTCCATAGTGCTGATGCTGCAATCCAAACCGCACATCAAGGCGGCGGAGTTCGCTGCCGAACTGGGGGTCTCGGAACGAACGGTGCACCGCTACATGGCCATGCTGGACGAAATGGGTATCCCCATCTATTCCGAGCGTGGCCCGTATGGCGGGTTTTCCCTGGTGCGGGGCTACAAACTCCCGCCCATGCTTTTCACCGCCGAAGAGGCGACGGTGCTGTATCTAGGGGCCAACCTGATCAAGGAGATGTGGGGCAAGGCCTACCGCGACGCGGCCACTGCGGCCACTGCCAAGCTGGACAACGTGTTGCCCGACGAACTGCGCCGCCAGGTAGCCCAGGCACAGGCCAGCCTGGCAGTCTGCGGGCTACATCGTTTCAACCCAACGGTGTGGGAGACGTACATTGACGACCTGCGGCGTTGCGTGGCCGAGCGACGGCAGGTGTGGATACGATATCGGAATTTCAACAGGGAGGAGACGGAGCGGGTGGTGGACCCCTACGGGCTGGCCCTGCAATGGGGATTGTGGTACCTGGTGGGCTACTGCCACCTGCGGCAGGACGTGCGCACCTTCCGCGTGGACCGCATCCAGGCCCTGGAACTGCTGGAGGCCACCTTCCAGCCGCCGCCCGATTTCTCTGTGCGCGAGTTTCTGGCGACGATGACCCGTCCGCCGGAGCCTGTGTACCAGGTGGAGGTGCGCTTCAACCCCGATGTGGCTCCCCGGGTGGCGGAGCGACGTGGAGCCTGGCAGGACTTAACTGAACACCCCGACGGCTCGGTGACAGTGGCCTTCCCCACGGCGAACCTGGACTGGCCAACCTGGTGGGTGCTGAGCTACGGAGCTGCGGCGCGGGTGATCTCACCACCAGAGCTGGCGGAGCGCGTGCGCCAGGCGGCTGAGGCGGTGATCCACATGTACACTTCGTCAGTGAGGAATTGCGCGGCCGAGTGCTCCGTGCCATCGAAGAGCTGAACTATCAGCCCAGCGGGGTGGCCCGCAGCCTGCGCCGCAAGCGAACCCACACCATCGGAATGATTATCCCCGACAACACCAACCCCTTCTTCGCCGAGGTCGCCCGCGGGATCGAGGACGCCAGCTTCGAGCTGGGCTACAACGTCATCCTCTGCAACTCCGACGGCGACCTGGAAAAGGAAATGGATTATTTAGGGTTGCTCATTGAGAAGCGAGTGGATGGCCTGGTTTTCGTCTCCGCCGGCAGCAACCAGG
>JAGGZG010000300.1 GCA_021162125.1 Anaerolineae bacterium | reverse complement strand
TTTGTAGGAGAAGTCCGCGAACTCGGGTGGGGTCTCCAGCAGACCGCGAATCTCCAGCCGGTCGCCGTAGCGGTACTCGGGGTAGCGGGCGGCACGCACCAGGGCCAGGCCGTGCACCTGGCGCTGTGATTCATCCTCGAGGGTCAGGGTCTCGGCCTGCACGCGGAGGTTGGCGTAGGTGGCACGCACATCGGGCTCGGCAGCAACGACCCCGGTGAGCGTGACCCAGCCCTGATCGTTGTAAGTAGCCAGGGAACGGTCGTCGAAGCGAGGCCGGGCCAGGAGACAGCGTCCCGCACCGAGGAGCAGAGCCAGCCCGCAGATGCTCAGCAGGCGGGCGCGGGCGCTTTCCCGCCATAACAAAAACCCCGCCAGGGGGATGAGCGCGGCCAGGCCGAGCAATCCGGGCGGGGGAACGAGCCACGCAGCAAGGGCGACGCCTGCCATCCAGGCGATGCCCAGGTAGACGAGGGTCATTGCTGCTATACCTCACGCTGGAACTCTTTTCCCATCCAGCGAGGCCAGAAATGTTTCCAGACTCTCCGCCTGCGCCGCTGCTACCACCAGTTCTTGTAGGAGAGAGGGCTCTTCAATCTCTTGGAGTCGCTCCTCTACCTCCTTCGCTTCCTTCAGAGAAAGGCCGAAGCGCACCCGTAGAAGGTGAAGCACATCCTGCCGCCGGGCCTCAACAAGGCCCTGTCGAAGCCCCTGTTGAATGCCCTGTTGAATGCCCTGTTGAAGTCCTTCTTGTATGATCTCCCGGTACCACGGTGATTCGCGCAACACAGCCATGTTCCACCTCACTATCCGTCGGACCTGTTCAGGGTCCATGACAAAACTGGCGAATAAGCCCAACACTACTTCCGCCTCTTTCCCCATGCCGCGTCGCCGTAACAGGGCTACCCCTTCCCGGATGACGTCCTCATCCGCTCCTTTCATCAGCGACACAAAAGGTACCAGGGCCATGACCTCCCGCCGCAGTACTTCTCGCGCGTCGAGCTCCCAGGCCAACACTACCCGAAAATCCTGATGAGCCACCAGCCCCATGAACTCGCTGTGGTAATAGTCTGGTATTTTCCCTTCACCCCCTGGCGGTAGCCAGTAGAACACGACCGGATAGACCGGCATTCCATACTTTTCCTCGGCCAATCCCACGTAAGATCGCACGCGCCGTGGCATGGCTGGATCAAGGTGCAATTGTGACTCGGCCAGTACCAAGAACGATCCTTGTTCGCCAGCGACTTGCAACAGCACGTCGTTGTATCGCAGTACGAACTGAAACTCCCCCGAAAGGACGGCTTTAACCTGCAGGTCGGGATCGTCCAATAGCCAGCGCACCCATTTCTCCGGCTCTGCTTCCAGCAGCCGCTTGCTCCCTATATCTGCTTGGCCCACGTCATTGCCCCATTCTCTGTTTGGCTCCGTTTGGTCTGTCGCCGGTGGCCGGCATCCGTTTTTCTCCGTGTCTCACTGCTGGGTAGTCTCCCTCAATCGTATTGATGAGAGTGAACTGTCCATTTTGTGTCATGCTGAGCGAAGCGAAGCCTCCCGTTTTCGAGAAAACGAGACCATTGCAATTAACTCTTTCGTTTGCGTCTCCGCTTGCCGGACGTCCTCCTGCCACCTCCCCGGTAGGCCGGGGCCTCGATGGCGAACACGGTACAGCGTCCCGGATCAAGTATCCGCGAGCGAAGGCGAGGGTCAATGGTTTCGATCTCGTCGGCCGTGGTGATCACTGTGGGTAGCCGTGCGTTGTAGCGGTAGTTGAATATCTGGTAGAGCTTTTCCGCAGCCCAGGCGGTTGCGCTCTGCGTACCCAGGTCATCCAGAATGAGCAGGGGAGCAGTGCGCACTTCCTCGAAACGCTTGTCGTAGGAAACCAGGCTGGTCGGGCTGAAGGTAGCCCGCAGGTGGTCCAGCAGGTCGGGGACGGTGATGAACAGGGCGGGGTAGCCCTGGCTGGTGCGGTAGTTAGCGATGGCCGCGGCCAGGTGGGTCTTGCCACAGCCGTAAGTGCCGATGAACACCAGCCAGTCGCGGGGATCACGGGCAAAGTCCTGAGCAATGGCCCAGGCTCGCTTCAGGTTTTCGCGCTCCTCAGCGGGGAGCTCGGGCCGCAGGTTGAAGCTCTCGAAGGTCTTGTCGCTGTGCAGGGAGAGGCTGCTGAGATCCGAATGATCCGCGCTCACCCCACTCTGGCGGAAGTCGGGGGCCAGGATGGGCACGATTTCCACCAGGTTGGGATCCACCAGGCGGGAGCGGAGTCGCAGGTCAATCTCCTCCAGCTCGCGGTTGGTGGTGATAACGGTGGGCGATTGCGTGTTGTAGCGATAGTTCAGAATCTGGTAAAGCTTCTCGGTAGCCCAGGGGGTGACGCTCTGTGCGCCCAGGTCGTCCAGGATGAGCAACGGAGCGGTGCGCACCTCGTCGAAGCGATCGTCGTAAGTCACCGGGCTGGTCGGGCTGAAGGTGGCCCGCAGGTAGTCCAGCAAGTCGGGGACGACGACGAACAGAGCGGGACGTCCCTGCTGGATGCGCTCGTTGGCGATGGCTACTGCCAGGTGGGTCTTGCCACAGCCGTACCCGCCCATGAGCAGCAGCCATCCCCGGGGATCGGCAGCGAAGGCCCTGGCTCGCTCGTAGGCGCGGCGCAGATTCTCCCGCTTCTCGACGTTCAGGCCGATACCCTCTGGAATGAAGCTCTGAAAGGTCATGTGCTGGAGCGCGTCCAGATTGCTCAGCTCACGGAGCCGGGCTGCACGCAGGGTCATTAACTCGTCCTGTTTGCAGCGACAGGGGTAAAGGCGACCAAAATCGGGGTGGTCAACGGGCACATCACGCACCACGTAGCCAGCGCCTTTGCAGATAGGACACACGTTCTCGGCCCGACGGTCCTCGGTTTGCTGCTCAGTGCTTGATGTACTCGCCGTACTCCCCTTTGATATATCGTTTGCGGTCCGCTTCAGTACCTCGCCGACCCGCTCCATCGTTCTTCCCCTCGGTTGCCCAGCGCTCCAGGATGCGGCGCACGTAACTCCAGCGGCGCACGTTGTTCTCTGCCGCTATGCGAAAAGCCTCCTCGATCCAATCGGCCGGGTAGGTCCGCTCGGCGTCTCGAAGCTCGTCGGCCAAGAGCGGCTGCAACAGCCCAATGTTCTGCTCGTAAAGCACAAAGATATTGGGCCGACGGGCCTCCAGCCGAACCTGTGAGCCGCCCTCCGGCAAGCGGAGCTCGCCGCGCTGGATGCGATCCACAGTCTGGCGGCCGTGGGCGGTATTCATGAAATAGCAGTGCTCCTCCCCGGAGTCATGGTGGGCGATCACGTGCAGGAGTGTGCCGCGAAACACCGCTCGCTCCAGCCCGGCCTCCAACGCCTGCTGCGGGGGCTGACCGGTGACGCGCAGCCCGTCCAGCAGAAGCTCATCGGCGGCCAGTTCGCGGCGGGTGACATAGCGTAGATCGCCCGTCTTCTGATGCAGCAGCCAGAAGCAATGCAAAGTTATCTTGAGCTCCGCCAGGTCGTCAATCGCCGGCAGGAGTTCACTGAAAAACTGATTGGGCAAAGGCGTGACCCGTACCTTGCCTGCCGGAAAGCCAGTAAAACCTTTCATCGTCCTACTCTGGGGACAATTTAGAACTCGAGGTCCTCGCGAATTTGTTCCACCGGGAGAAACTGAGCCAGCTCAGCCTTGAAGAAAAGGGGAACGTGACCGGTGGGGCCGTGACGGTGCTTGGCAATGATGACGTCGGCAATGTTCTTGAACTCCGTCTCCGGGTTGTAGAGAACATCGCGGTAGATGAACATCACCACGTCCGCATCCTGTTCTATACTCCCACTCTCACGGAGATCGGACAACTGTGGGCGTTTGTCCTGGCGCTGTTCCACGGCGCGCGAAAGCTGCGATGCGGCCAGTACCGGCACGTTCAACTCGCGGGCCAGGGCCTTGAGCTCGCGCGAGATGTACGACACCTCCTGTACCCGGTTCTCAGAGCGGAAGTCGCCGCGCATCAGTTGCAGGTAATCCACCATGACCAGGTCCAGGCCGTGTTCGGCGTGGAGACGGCGGGCTTTGGTGCGCATTTGCAATACCGAGATGGCAGGGGTATCGTCAATGAATATCTGTGTATCGGAGAGAACGCCGGTAGCCTGCACGAAAGTCGGCCATTCGTCCTCGTGCAGGTCGCCCAGACGCAGGCGCTGGGAGTCAATGCCCGTCTCGGCGGAGATCAGGCGCTGGACCACCTGCTCGGCGGACATCTCCAGGCTGAAGAGGGCAACTCGCTGATTGTATTTACGGGCCGCGCTCTGGGCGATGGAGAGCAATAGCGAAGTTTTCCCCATCCCCGGCCGGCCGGCGACGATAATCAAATCGGAGCGCTGCAATCCACCCAGGAGCTTGTCCAGCAGTTTGTATCCGGTGGGAATGCCCAGTGGCTCGCCGCGATGCTGGTAGAGGTAATCAATGCGATCGTAATACTCGTGGATGACCTGCTTGATGGGCGTCAGATCGTGCGTGATCCGCCGCTGTGAGACGCCGAAGATGAGCTGCTCTGCGCGATCCACTATCTCGTCCAGGTCCTCGGCTTCCTCGTAGGCCAAGCCAGCGATCTGACCAGCGGCGGCGATCAAACGGCGCAACGTCGCCGTGCGCTCCACGATCCGCCCGTAGTGCTCCACGTGGATCGAGGTAGGGACGGCGGCGATCAGATCGGTGATGTACGCCGCACCGCCCACCTCTTTTAACTGGCCCCGGCGGTCGAGTTCGTCGCACAGGGTAACGAAATCAACCGGCTCGCGCCGGTCGTGAAGATCGAGGATGGCCTGATAGATCCAGCCATTCTTCTCGCGGTAGAAATCGTCCGCGCTGAGAAACGACGCTACGCGAAAGACGGCATCGGGATCTATCAACAGCGATCCCAACACCGCCTCCTCAGCTTCCAGATTGTGAGGAGCCATTCGCTCAACTGCGCTCATGATTCACCACACACGTGCAGGTGCTGATTCATTCCTCTGCCAGCGGGCCCAGGTCCAGGGTATCCACGAAGTCGCGGAAAACCTCCAGGCGGTCCTCCTCGTCCTCTTTCTCCTCGCTACTTTCCTCTGGAGTGACCGCCGCCCGCTCCATTACCGACTCGGCGACGAAGATGGGAGCCCCGACGCGCACTGCCAGGGCAATGGCATCGCTGGGCCGGGAATCAATCTCCAACCGCCGGCTGTTGGAATCCACGACGATGCGGGCGTAGAAGGTGTCGTTACGCAGATCGTTGACCAGGATGTGATGCACCCGCGCACCCATCACATCGAGGACACTCTTGAGGAGATCGTGGGTCTGAGGACGGGCCACCTCAATACCCCGGAGCTGGATGGTGATCGCATCTGCCTCGAAAGGGCCGATCCAGATAGGCAGATAACGTTCCTCGTTGATGTCTTTCAGGATCACCACGCGATGCTGGGACAGCAAACTAACCCGGACGCTGTCAACCGTCACCTCAACCATGGCTCGCCGCCTCCTTAACTCGTACACAGATAGGCTCCGTCTCTGGAATTGATTATACCACAGGAGCCAGCGTCGCACAAATGCCAACGGACCGCGCCCGCTTGCCGCCGGTTTCCGAATTTGGCCTTTTATGGTATAATTTTGATCCGCGCGATTTACATCGCTCCCCTACATAAACAACGACAATACACGGCTATCCCCCCGGAAGCAGAAGATTTTCTGCCAATACGTAGAAATCCCGTACTCAGCACTTCCTCGACTCTCCACTGAGGTCACCAGAAGGTTAAGGGAAAAAATCGGTGAACAAACGCATACTCTACACCCTGGGTCTGCTGATCCTGGGATTAGCGGGTTGCAATGGTATACAAGGTCCCTCGCCAGATGAAATCGTCAGCCACATGCAGGGGGCTGCCGGTGGAGCGGGTGGCCGTCACCTTCTTCTGGACGTCACCCCGGACGCCGCAGTGTGGCCGGACACCCTGGCCGTGGAGGTCTGGGAAAAAGGGGCGGATCGCCATCGCATGGAGGTGCGCCAGGCAACTGGTGTGCCCTGGGCGGGGATGGTCATGGTGATCAACGGTTCCCAGGCATGGCTGTACGATCCCAGCCATCAGGAAGTAACCGTCGGCACACCGGCCACCGTCCGCCTGCCTGTGGTACAGGACGTGGTGCTTTCAGCGCAGGAACTGATCCGTACTGCCGATGCCAGCCACCCTCAACTGCTCGGCAGCGAGCAATTGGACGGTGGTCAGGCGTACAAATTGGGCCTGGCGCTGCCGGATGGTGGTCAGGCTACTATTTGGATAGACGATCAGACCTGGCTGGCCCGTAAAGTGGTATTCAACAGCGATGCACTGGGCCACGGGACGGTAGTCATACGCACTTTCGAGACGAACGTGGACATTCCCGACAGCTTCTTTGCCCTGGCCGTGCCAGAAGGCACCCGCGTCGTTGACCTGAACGCTGTGGAGACCTCATCTCTCCCTTTGTCTTTGGCAGACGTGCAACAGCAGGTAACTTTTCCCATTCTGGTGCCTACGTACCTGCCACCGGGAATCGCTCTGACTCACGTTGCTCTGGCAGATGGAGCTGTCGTGCTTGCCTATGGCCCCACGCCCAACGCATTCACTCTGGTACAGGGGCCATCGGTGGGACCGCTACCGGCGCTGGACACGGCACGCACCGTGACTCTGAGGGGCAAGCAGGGAACCCTTATCATCGAGGAGGGCCAGGGATTGTTCCTGACCTGGGAGGAGAACGGGGTACATATTTCCATTGCTGGACCGCTGCCGGAAACAGAGGCACTGCACATCGCCGAAGCGTTGCAATAGCCTAATTTTTTTCATTGTCCTTATAATCGAGGAGGAAGTATAAGCCGATGGACTGGGCACTTCTGGAAAGATACCTTCCCCTGCTGGTTGGAGCAGGCACCATTGGGCTGCTGGCGCTTGCCTGGGCAATGGCCCGTGCTTACCGTGAAGCCAAGACGTCATTGTATTTTCTCATCCGTGAGCAGGCGACTCTGCGGCTGTGGCGATTGTTCATCGTCACCCTGCCATTGTTGGCGATAACCATTGTCCTGGCGGTAATCTGGCTAATCCCGGGAACCCGGCCTGCCCTGCCGCCTACCCCTACCCCAACCCTCACCC
>JAGGZG010000181.1 GCA_021162125.1 Anaerolineae bacterium | reverse complement strand
GTAACTGCTCAGGCTACTTCTGTTAGCGATTGAAATCGCCTCTAGAGGGCTTGCAGCCGAGCGTCCACCTGCGTGGACGCGCCTGCCCACGCAGGTGGACAGCCAGCTTTAGCTCAATGCTGCTAACTTTCTACATAATTTGTAATGCCAAGAGGAGTCCGTGCTCTCTAGCGCGGAAGGAGGTGGAACGGCGTTAGAGAACGCCTCCTCCTCGTAAATTGAATTCTGCCTTTCTACATAATTCGTAATGCCAAGAGGAGTCCGCGCTCTCTAGCGCGGAAGGAGGTGGAACGGCGTTAGAGAACGCCTCCTCCTCGTAAATTGAATTCTGCCGCATCTTACAGGAACTTGTGAAAAGTTAGTGCCATTGAGCTTTAGCTCCTCAGGCGCGGTTTCAACCGCTGGCCTGAGTAAACTGAATAAATTCGTGCCATTCGTTATAAATGGCTGTCGGGTAGTGAAAAGTACTTGCATCATTTTACCACATTTTCACCACCTGCCAAATGGGAGCACGATTGACCTTTTATTGCCCTCATAGTATAATCACCGCCACCGTCACCTCGGCAAATAACGGTTCTTCGCGGATTCGTGGGGCTATCGCCGGAAGGCCTGGACGTAAACGTCCAGGCTAAGAGGACGAAGGGCGCTTTAGCGCCCTGAGCCCGCTTCAGCGGGCTTTGTCCTTTCAGCCCGATGCTTGAGCATCGGGACACCAATGCGAACCCCACTATTCCACGTAGAACCCAAATAGCTCATCCATGGAGGGTGACCGCATGAAAACGATGGTAGTGATTCCAACGTACAACGAAGCCGACAACCTGGGCCCGATCGTCGGCGAACTCTTTGCCCTCGACGTGGGCGACCTGGAGATTCTGGTCGTGGACGATAACTCACCGGACGGCACGGGACAGATCGCCGACAACCTGGCCCGGCGCTATCCAGACCGCGTGCACGTCATCCATCGCGCAGGCAAGCTGGGTCTGGGGACAGCCTACGTGCAGGGATTCGGGTTCGCGCTGGACCATGGAGCCGATTACATCGTACAGATGGACGCCGACTTTTCCCACTCACCATCGTACATCCCCAAATTCCTGGAGCTTATCCAGGACTATGACGTGGTGATCGGGTCGCGCTACGTGAAGGGTGGTCGCCTGGACGAGCGGTGGAGCTTTGGCCGTTATCTGCTCAGTTGGTGGGCCAACAGCGTGTACACCCGCCTGATCCTGGGCGTGAAGGTCAAGGATGCCACGGCGGGCTTCAAGTGCTGGCGACGGGAGACCCTGGAGGGCATCGGCCTGGATCGCATCCATTCCAACGGTTACGTGTTCCAGGTGGAGATGGCTTACCTGACCGAGAAATTGGGCTACCGGCCGGTGGAAATCCCCATCTACTTCGAGGACCGGCGCATCGGTAAGTCCAAGATGTCCATGCCCGTTAAGTTGGAAGCGGCCTGGCGGGTGTGGGAAGTGCGATGGCGGCATCGTGGCCTGCGGGGGAGAAAAGATCGTGCTACGCAGGCATAGGCTGGATTTCCTCATCGCTGCCGGCCTACTCCTTCTTCCATGCCTCCTCTTCTGGCAAGTGCTCATCGGCGGGCGGACCCTGATCCCGGCCGACAATCTGTTTGCCTGGCAGCCGTGGCGCAGCTTTGCGGCTCAACAGGGCGTGGGTGTGCCCCATAATGAGCTGCTCAGCGACCTGTTGCTGGAGAACTACGTCTGGAAGCGGTTCATCCTCGAATCGTTCCACGCGCCGGGCGGACTCACCAACAGGCTCCCCCTGTGGAATCCCTACCTCTTCGCCGGCACGCCCTTCTTCGCGGCGGGGCAACACTCGGCGTTGTATCCCCTAAGCGTTTTGTTCTACGTGCTCCCCATTCCCTACGCCTACGGGCCATTCACCGTGCTGCAACTCTGGCTGGCCGGCGTCTTCATGTACGTTTTCGCCCGTACGCTGGGGATCAACCGCTTCGGAGCGACGGTGGCGGCGGTCACTTACCAGCTCAGCGCGGTGATGGTGGTGCAGGTGGTGTTCACCATGATCATCGCCGCTATGGCCTGGCTGCCCCTGCTCCTGGCGTTGACCGAGAAAGTGATCCAACAACAGCGGGCGGGCGGCAGTGGCAAAACCCTGCCTTACGTGATAGGCGGAGCCGTGGCCCTGGGCTGCCAGATACTGGCCGGTCACGTGGAATTCACCATCTACACTCTGCTGGTGATGGGTTTCTACGCCGCGTGGCGCATCGCCCGTGGGTCGGGTTGGCGGCCCGGCTTACGTAGGTCGGGTTGCCAACCCGACCTACGCAGTGCTATCTGGCTTGGGGTGATGGTCATCCTGGGTGTGGGGCTGGGCGCGGCGCAGTTGTTCCCCCTGTACGAATTCGGCCGCCAGAGCTTCCGCCAGGGTGCCGCCAGCTACCAGCAAGTGATCAGTTGGGCCTACCCCTGGCGGCGGATCATCGCCTTCTTCGTGCCCTGGTTCTTTGGTAGCCCGGCCCATCACAGTTTCTTCGACGTGTTCAGCGGGCAGGTGGTGCCCGTCACCCACGATTTCTACGGCCAGCCCATTCACACCATTTACTGGGGAGTCAAGAACGCGGTGGAGGGCGGGAGCTACCTGGGCATTCTGCCCCTGTTCCTGGCTCTGATTGCAGTAATCGGGCGGCGGGGCCAGGGTTCAAACGCGGAGTACCAACGCTCACGGGGATACGTCTGGTTTTTCCTCATTCTGACCCTGGTCTCCCTGGCCTTCGTCTTCGGCACACCGCTCTACCGCCTGTTCTTCGCCCTCCCTTTCGTCAATCAACTGCGCACCCCGTTCCGTTGGGTGTTCCCCTACACCTTCAGCGTAGCAGTACTGGCCGGATGCGGGGCCTGGTATCTTTCCGGCACGGGGCGACGGACGACGAGCGCTCAATCGCCGTTCACCGGCGTTAATACGCAGCGGATCATCGGCTGGCCGGTCTTCTGGGCTGGAGTGCTGGGCCTGGTCCTTCTGGTGGGCAGCCGCTTCGTCCCCGGCGTGGTGATTCCCCTGGCCGAGCGGGTGATGCTCAGCCTGGCCGGCGCGCCCAACGCCTTCGCCGACGGGCGGATGTTCTACTCCTACGAGTTCGTCAATCTCCTGATTTTCGGGCTGTTCCTGGTGGCCACGGGTGCGGTGTTGCGCGTCAGCCGCTGTCCCATTTACCTGCCAAAGTGGCTGGGCGGCTACGCGGTGTGGAAGCCGCTGGCCCTGGCAGTGCTGGCCGGCGACCTGTTCCTCTTCGGCTACGGGTTTAACTCCGCCGCCGACCCGCGCCTGCTCGATTTCAAGCCACCGGTGGTGAAGTTCCTGGGACAGGACGACGGTCTGTGGCGGTTCACCACCTTCTGCCCCAAAGGCGAGCCGACTTTCCACGCTAACGCAGGGATGTTTTACGACCTGAGCGACGTGCGCGGGTACGATTCCCTCATCTCGAAACAGTACGCCGATTACATGGGCCTGATCGAGCCCCAGGGCTGGCTGCAATACAACCGCATCGCGCCCCTCTCCGACCCGCGCAGCCTGGACTCGCCGCTGCTTGATCTGCTGAACGTGAAGTACGTCCTCACCGAGCACGAGATTGACAACCCGCGCTACACCCTGGTCTACGACGGCGAAATAAGAGTCTACCGCAACGAAGGGGCCATGCCCCGCGCTTTCACCCTGCCGGAGCACAGCGCCGTCGTCGTCGAGGACGTGGGACAGGCCGTCCGCCAATATGATCCCCGTCACTACGTGATTCTGGAAGCCGGAACACGCAACACGCAACACGCAACACGCAACACGCAACACGTGACACGTAACACGCAACACGTGACACGTAACACGAATCCTGGAACCCCCCAGCCCGCGACCATCACCTGGTACAGCCACAACGAGGTGCTGGTGGACGTGACCCTGGACGCGCCCGCCTGGCTGGTGCTGGCCGATAGCTACTTCCCCGGCTGGCGGGCCTACGTCCGCCCCCCGGGCGCAGGTGAGGAAGATGAACAATTCACTCCCATCCTGCGCGCCGACGGCAATTTCCGCGCCGTGTACCTGCCGGCCGGCCGGTCTACCGTGCGCTTCAAGTACACACCAGACTCGGTCAAAGTGGGCTTTTTCGCCAGCTTCCTGGCGGTGATGGCCCTGCTGCTCATGGTCGGCGTGTGGCTGTGGCGGCGTTTCTACCGCCCGGAGGACCAGCAATCCACCGTTCGCCGGGTGACCAAGAACAGCCTGGCGCCCATCGTGCTGCAACTGTTTAATAAGGCGATAAACATTGCTTTCACCGCCTTGATGCTGCGCATCCTGGCTCCCGATGCGGCCGGCCAGTACTATTTCATCACCGCCAACGTCATCGTCTCGCTGGACATCTTCATCAACTTTGGGTTAAATACCCTGCTCCAGCGCGAGGTGGCCAAAGTGGGCAGGCCGGATCAGGAGAGCGGGCAGCGGGCGGCCAATCGCTTGCTAGTGAACGCGCTGGCCCTGCGCGGGGGATTGCTGGGACTGGCCGCGCCACTGTTGGCCGGATTCGTCATCGGCTGGTCGGCACTCATTGAGCCGCTGGGCGCGACTCAGGTGTGGGCCCTGATCCTTTTCGCCATCGGCCTGGTGCCCGGCGGCATCTCATCGGCGCTGACGGCGCTGTTCAACGGCTTCGAGGACATGGAGTACCCGGCGGCGATCACCACGGTGACCACCATCCTGCGCGTGGCCCTGGGCACGGGCGTGCTGCTCCTGGGCTGGGGCATCGTTGGCCTGGGGGCTACGTCCATCGTGGTCAACCTGGTCACGCTGGCCATCCTGGGGACGCTGGTCGTGCGCCGCTACTTCCGCCCTCACTGGGACTCCGACCCGGCACTGCGACGGGAGATGGCCCGCCAGTCCTACCCACTGATGATCAACGACTTCCTCTCGCTCCAGTTTTTCAAGATCGACGTGCCCATCCTCAAAGCCCTGCGGGGTGACAGGGCCGTCGGACTGTATACCTCTGCCTCGTATCGCATCGTGGACGCCATCAACATCATCCCCGCCTCGTTCACCTTTGCCCTGTTCCCGCTGATGAGCCGCTACGCCGCCGATGACCGTGAGTCGCTGCCCCGCGCCTACGGCCTGGCGGTGCGCATCCTGGTCATCGTC
>JAGGZG010000330.1 GCA_021162125.1 Anaerolineae bacterium | reverse complement strand
TTCCCTCCCCGCAGCGGGGAGGGAAGGGGGTGCTCGCCGCAGGCGGGTGGGGATAGGGAGAGGTCAAATGCACCCCTTACCACCTGCGCGCGCGGGACCTGCGGCCTCGCCCGCCCCGACCGCGTCCGACCCACGGCCTGGACCGCGTTCCAAAACCCGGTCGGATGGCTGTCGGTGCGCGACGGAGAGTGCCGGAGGCCGGAGAATCGGGCGCTCCGACTGGGTGATTCAATTGCATCGGTACACCCTCTAACCCCGCGTACCCGTAGGAAGTACCTTCCGTTCCTGACTCAGGGAGCACAAAGGCACAATAGCCCTCCCCGCGCCCGGTCATAGGGCCTAGCCCTCGGGGCCCGGTTCCGTCAAAGCCTGGCATCGTACCTCACCTCCTTAATTCATCTCTCCTCGTTTCAGAACAATGCTCCCGGTCGGCACGCCCACGTCACGGGCGATGACCGGACACTTAGTTTGCAGCAAGAAGAAGATGTTTTTTCTCTCAGTGCTTAGCGTCTCGTAGTTGGCCTGTCCTTTGGCGATAATCAACTCGGCCTGATCATACAGTCGCCGAAAATCCTCTGTGCAGCGATCGAGAATCGTGCCCGGCGCGTCGGAGCCAGTGCTAATGACCTCGGCTACTTCGTCCAAACCAGCCGCCAGGGTATCGTTCACGGTCGCATCGTTCAAGATCGGTCCGCCCTTCGCGGCGTAAACGACAGGCTGGCCTATCGTCTCGATCAGCACCCGGTCGAAGACGGTTTCTCCAGCGTTGTCGGCTAGATAGAGCACCCATTCTGTCTTGATCAGCATATCACGGAAGGCTGCGCTGTCGTCAATGGCGAAGGGCTGGGCCATGACCCGTTCGATGGTCGCCCACAGATCGTACTCCCCCGCCGGGCCCAGGTCAATAATGTTGCCCGCGATGGCCAGCCGCACAGCCCGGTCCAACGGGTCTGGGGCCTCGCTGACCAGCGCCCTCAGGCGGGGGTACAGGGCAAGCGCTTGTCGGGTGCTGTTCTCTTTCACCGCCCGGTATGGATCCTCGCTGCCGGTCACCTCGCGCACGAGGCGGTGGATTTTATCGCCCATCTCCGGCGGCGTACTCGACAAATCAAGTTGCTTGAGCGCGTCCAGCACATGGTTGAGCACTACTCGCTGTTGGTCTTCGTCCGCTCCTGCCATTCGCGCTGCCTCCAGCGCCTGGCGCATGAAGCAAGGATAGCAGTCCAGGTAGGTTTTCATCTGTCACTGGTGCGCGAAGACCGGCTTGACTTTTTCCGCCGGCACTCGTTCCATGATCTGCTCGGCGATGGGCTCAAACTCTGTGGCCGGGTAGTCTTCGATCTGGCCCGCATCGCAGCGGGCAGCCAGGTTAGGGTCGAGGGGCAGGTTTCCCAGCAGTGGGATACCCAGTTGCACTGCCGTTGACTCTGCCTTACTGGGACCAAAGACCTCGATCCGCCGCCCGCAGTCGGGGCAGGTGACGTAGCTCATGTTCTCCACCAGTCCCAGGATAGGAACGCTGAGGTGCTGGGCCATCCGCGCTGCCTTGCGCACTACCATCCCTGCCAGGTCCTGCGGCGAGGTGACCAGTACTACCCCACTCAGCGGGATGGATTGCATCACCGTCAGCGAGGCGTCCGAGGTGCCCGGCGGCAGGTCAATGACCAGCGTGTCCAGGTCGCCCCAGTACACCTCGCCCCAGAATTGCTTGATCGCCCCGCTGATCAGCGGCCCGCGCCAGATCACTGCCTCGTCTTCGTTGGGCAGCAACAAGTTGATGGAAATGACCTTGACTCCCGTCTTGCTTTCGGCGGGGATGATCCCCAGCGGCCCTACCATCGGTGGCTTATGCAGACCGAACATGCGGGGGATGCTGGGTCCAGTGATGTCTGCGTCCAATACGCCCACGCGCCGCCCTTGGCGCCGCAGGGCCACTGCCAACAACGCTGCCACCGAGGACTTCCCCACCCCGCCCTTGCCGCTCATCACGGCGATCACGTGGCGGATGTCACTCAGAATCTCGGCCTGCTTAGGCCCACCATCAGCCATCTTCATAAATGCTGCGCGTTCCTTCTGGCTCATTTCGGTCAGCTTTACCTCGACCTCCACGCCTGTGTCCAGCTTTGTCACCGCTTCTCGAACGCTGCGCACCAGGTCGTCCTTGATAGGGACCTCTTTGAAGGGCAGCGCCAGTGTGCACGTGACCCGGTTATTGTCCGCGACGACCTCCTTGATCATCTGCAGATCCACCAGGTTCTGATTGATTTCAGGGTGTATCACCCCGCGCAATGCATCGAGAACTTGCTCTTTTGTAATCATTCCTCTCCCTCGTTAGATTGTGTTACTGAATGGACCGCGCTTGCGGCCTCGTCATCGCCCTTGTCTTGATCGGGGGGTGTCTTTACCAGATTGTGTATTTGGGTGCGCAATTGCTCCTCATCATAACTTTGCAGACCGTACATGGACTCCAGAAAATCCCGTACGCCGTTCCAGATTCGTGTCCATTTCATCAGGTTACCGCCTCATAGTCAGCAAGCGCTTGCCAGGTATCTGCCGGAAAGTTGCTCCCTGGCTCACGGCTCGCAGTACGGCGGGTATATCTATCACCCGCGTCCCGGCGGTGGCATCCACACCGTAGTCGAGAATCACCGGCGAAAGCGGTGCGCTTCCGCCCAGGACGAGGACGTAAGCATCGGGGCGGCAAAGGGCCACCAGCTCCTCGAAAGTGTGATTGATCAGCGCCGTGCCGGTGATGGCCACCACGTCGGCCCGGGGGATGACATCGGGAGCGGCTTCGGCTGGCAAGTCATCACCGCGCGGGCGTTGTTCCAATACCCACAGCGTGCCCGCTTCCCGCCGCACGCGGGGGATGAACGGGAAATGTCCGACGATAGCTACTTTCTTCCCGGCGCCCTTCTCAATGATTACCTCTTCGGCGTTGACCTCGACGCACGCCTCCTCGTCCACTTCCAATAGTGCGTTAACTGTGGCCATGCCGATACTCGCCTCTTCTGGACTTCCAGAACGAAGTAGCGCAGCCAACTCCAGCGCACTCCGTTCCAGCAGCCGGCCTGCGTCTCGCACCGGCGGCCCTTTGTGATGATCCTCGCTGCGCAAGGTCGAGGCCAGCCCGCAGCGGGGTGGGTCTGTCCCCAGTACCACCGCCGTCCAGAAGGCTCCCACTCGCACCTCGCGTACCGGTGCGTCAACGTTCAGCGAGGCCAGCAGTCGGTCAGTGATACTCACCCTCGCCCTCCGCCATGTGTTGCTGGTAAGCCGTCACGAAGTGATCAATTAGCTCGCGCGTTTCTCCCAGGTCTTGCACCCACTGGGCCAACGCATTGTTCCCTTCAGCGGTAATGCAGTACACCCGGCGCGGCGGCCCCTGGGTTCTCTCTGCGTCCCAGGCGGAGGCGACCCATCCCCTGTTCTCCATATCCCGCAGGGTGCGGTAGACCACGCTGGGGTTCAGATTCGCCAATCCAAACTCGGCTAATTGCTCCAGCAAAGTGTAACCGTGCGCTCGCCCTCGATGGAGCAACAACAGGAGAGCAGGATCAAGGAAGCGCACCATGCGCCGCGAGCAACCCCGCCATCGCCATCTTCCCCCCCGTCCGTGGCCCTGTCCGCCAGGCATGTCTCCCTCCGTCGTAAATGGATGCACAAACGGTCTATTGCCGGTACCGTGTCTGATTATACCACACTATGTGCAATTTGTCAATAGAGGGATTGCAAATAGAGGGGATGGGGATAATGGGGGATACCCCTTCCTGCTGACCTGCTAACAACACCACGATCAAGCAAGTCAAGGCTATCAACAGAACGGCGAACCCTCCCAAAAAGACCAATATCCACTTGGCGAAAGGATGACGCCGGGCGAAGACAAACACGCTCACGCCCACGCCAACCACTGCGACTAGCCCGCAGCAGGTGAGCGGCAAAAGCCCTGCCAGAGGCTGAAAGCCCGTGAGGGGCTCAGAGGTCCCCGGTGTGGGCTCAAAGGATTCCGGTGGGAGCTCAAAAGCGGTGTGGGTCGGTGAGATGGTCTCTTCCTCGCCGTCAGGATGGGCCAGATGCCCTTCGCTGCCGGAAGAGGTGAGTTGAATGGTGACCTCGCTGCCGGGTTTTACCTCTATGTCCTCGTAGCTGAACCAGTGTAAGCCATCGGCCCGGCCTTGGCTGATGTCTATGCCTGCTGTCCCCTCCTTATTAGCCAGGAACTGAATAACAATGCCTTCGTCTTGTGGCACCCAGATTAACTCGTGGTCTCCGGTTGTATCCGAGAACGCCTCGTACTCGGCTCCCTCGATGCCGATTTCGATCTGTCCGTCGGCGGCGAGTCCCACGTGACGCCCGTTTTCGTCGTAAACGTGCAGATGACCCGGCGAATGGGAGATAACGGACATCCCCAGGCCCAGCCAGACCTGGTGATCGGTGAGGTAGTTCAGAACGGCGTCCAGTGCCCAGCCGTTGCCGGTGATGTCGAAGTGATTGGCCGGAACAACATGGGTGAATTCCGGTTTTATGCCTGTGCCGGTCCCCAGGGCGCTGGCCTCCAGTACCACCCCATCGGCGTCACTCAGGGTTATCAGTTCCAGGAATTCCTTGACCATATCCTCCATTGCCGGACGCCAGGATTCACCGCAGGGGCCTTGCCAACTCATATAAGACAGGCGCACGGCATCGTACCCCCCTACTTTTTTGAGCCAGGTCGCGAGAGGCTTGTTCCCGGCAATAGTGTAGTACTCCGTCCTGACGTTGACCTGGGTCTGACGGGCGGTGAGCAGGTCTACGATGGAGCCGGGATTGCCTCTGGTCTGCATTTGTCGCACAGCTTCTCCGAATTCGAGCGCTCCAGGGGCCAGCCCTGCTCTCTTGCGAATCTCTCTTATGAACCAGTTTATCTCGTTTTCGGTGACCTTAGTCTTGTCGAATTTGGTGGGGTCGCTGTCACAGACAACGCTGCGATTGGCAATGAGGTCTGAGTACCAGTCCGCGACAGGGGAACCCCCGTGAGGGGTACTCAGGGTGATAAGCCTGCGCACCTTGTCGGGGTGAGGAGGGATGGATTGCCCATCGCCCACGATGTAGAGACGGGAGACAAGTCCACCCATACTGTGGGCCACTATGTCCACACGGGACACCTTAATGCCGTGGTTGTTCAACTTGTCCAGTATACGGTCCACACCCTCGGTCAGATATTTGACGGACAGGCGTATATCCTGGTTGCTCTTCTTCGGAGCGGAGCCATAGTCAACTGCGGCAAATTCAAATTGGCCGGTGTGTTTCAAAGCCCATGCTACGGTGGTCATCGAGGACCGATTAGACCATATCCCGTGGATGAGGATGACCGGGGTACGCACTACCTGCACGGACACCGCATCGCTCAGCACTTGCCCGTTGGGTGCCTGAACCTTGGCCGTTATCTGGACGGTGTAAGGTTTATCAAAAACTTGCCATGGCTCGAAGGCACGGATGGATACATCAGGGGATGTGCTCTGTACATAGTGCAGGACACCGGGTTCCTCTTCGGTGTCAGAGGTCAGTTCCCAGGAAACCTGATCGGGGGTAATGGGGCCGGAGAGGTGGGCCACCAGGCGAAGTTGGGTGATCCCATCGGCTGCTATAGCGGTGTAAGGTTGGCCGGCCGGGTTGGTATCGGCCACTTCCAGGTCTATGCTGGCTTCAGACGGGGTAAATGTTGGTGACGGGATGGGAGTAGGTCTTTCGGCGGGTTGCAGGGAGATGTAGGCCATGGCCGCGTCGTCGGGACACCCACCGACCGTGGCCATCACTTGTACGGTGACCGGTTCGGCGACATCCGCAGGCGCTTGGTAAGTAAACTCTGCTTCGCCGTATTCGTCTGTAATGAGAGCCTCTTCCAAGATGTCTCCCGGCCCGTCCAGAATCGCTACTTGCGCCAGATCTCCAGCGATCGGCTCCCCAGTGCCATAGAAGGCCTGTAAGGTCAGGTAAGCGACCTCGCCAGCCGAGAGGTTCTCCGGAGAGACGTAGAGTTCAAGGTTACAGGCCGCCGGGGTGGGTTCGGGTGTAGGGGATGGTTCCGGCGTTGGTGGGGGACAACCGTTGCTATGGTCGGGGTCAGAAGTCTCCACGTAGGTGTTGGGACACTCATCCCGCCAGTCCGGCACCTTGTCGGCATCGCTGTCGGGGTCCCAATATACTTTGATCTCGCTCTGGTATTCGTAGAGGTCGAGATTGGAGCTCAGGCACTGACATGTATCCACAATGACAGTACCGCCGTCAGTCCACTCCCAAAAGTCGAGGATTTGTCCCGAGGAATTACGGATGTAAAAATTGACCTCGCCCCCGTAAGCGCACCAGCAACCGCCCTCAGGGCAATCCAGGCGGTAGGCTTTATAATCGAACCAGATGTAACCTGGCCCGGGAATGGGCACTTCAACACGCTTGAAACTGACCCCCGGCTCATCCTGGTGCTGTTCGCACCATTCCCTGTCCAACGTGACAGTACCGTCGTAAATTAGTTGGCGGTAGGGAACGGGCGTGGGCTGTTCCTCTTGCGTCAGTCCGTGTGCAGGCCCCTTGGCGGCGGCGTTCAGCAAAAGCAATGCCGAGAAGGCCAAGATGCCCAGCAGTGAGACAACAGTGCGTCTCATGAGTGCCTCCTTCCCGCTTGTGTGATATGCGGTGGGCCTACTTCCTTCGCAGGGACGCCATGTCTTCCCGGTTCTCAATCGGGCAACTTATCGATCCAATCGTCAATCGCTTTGCAAATGCGTCCTATCCTGGTATGAGGGTATCTCTTGGTCACCTGATCCACAAGGATGACCAGGGCAAAAAGCCCCCCTAAGCCGAGGCCGATAAGCAGAAGTCCAACTGTATTGCTCATTTTCCCCCTTCTGGTGTAGGAACGTAGTCGCCGACCGCTGTTCCGGTCCTATGGCGGACAGGACCATCCACCGCTACGAAATGTTTAGAGCACCGTCTGAGGGCCGTTCATCTCCAAAAAGCCGTTGCCGGTTTCCCGCACGCCCGTCCGACGGTGAACCATCGGACTACGAGATGGAAGGCCCTACCGGGCCTGAATCGGCCCCCGCAGGGGGCTTCCACCTCGTAGCCGGAGCGTTCACGCTCCGGCGGCGAGTATGGCACGATGGGGCCCAGCACAAGAACGGAAGCGACTTTTTCGGCATTATTCAGACTCCTGAACATTCCCTGATATTGACGGGCAAGCCGGGTATATTTTAGCATACCTCGCGTGTTGTGTCGAGTCCCGGAGGGCGGGCTCTCGGCCCGCCGTTTGACGGCACGAGCAGCATTTCTCGGTGCGGCAGGCCGTGAACCTGCCTGACTGAACAGCTCGCCTCATGACTGAAATGCACCCTGTGAATGTGGAATGACTCCTCTGCGCAAGCCCGTGTTGGGGGCGGACGGCCCCCAGCACCAGACCCTGGGCCATCCCCGAATACAACACGAATGCACGAATAGACCGCCGCCCCCATTCGTGTATTCGTGACTCCATTCGAGGACGGCTCCATTCGTGGACGGCCCCCAGCACCAGACCCTGGGCCATCCTCGAATACAACACGAATGCACGAATAGACCGCCGCCCCCATTCGTGTATTCGTGGCCCCATTCGTGGACGGCCCCCATTTGTGCCCACGTTCGTGACTCTATTCGTGGCCACGTTTCGACAAGGGCACATACTCCGGGGGCGGAGCACTGCTCCGCCGGGATTTGGCCACATCATCCCTGCCCACACGACGGACGGGGCCAGCCTTGCCGGGAAAAACGCGCATCCACTCCAGCCGCCGCCGACCAAAATTGAAGACCAGCGCTACCGGTGCCTCAGTGGCTTTGAGATAATTGATGACCTGGGCACGTTCGTCGTTGGTCAGTTGATGGGAAAAGGCCTTGACCTCCACCACTACCACCCGCTCGACGAACAGGTCCAGGTAGAACAACCCGACCGGCACACCCTTGTGGAGGACCTCCACCCGGAATTGTCGTTCCACGCCGATGCCCCGGTCCCGCAACTCGGCCGCCAGGGCCCGTTCGTACACCTCTTCCTTGTAGCCTGGTCCGAGAAAATTGTGCACGGCCATTGCCGCCCCGATGATACGGTAAGTCAAATCATTGCCGGTCGCATCTACCACCAGTTCAGGCACCTTATCGCTCCTTGGTTATTGCTCCTTCACCACCCCATTCGTGGACGGCTTCATTCGCGGACGACCCCCAGCAATTCCTCGTCCGGCTCCCGGCCTGCGGCCTGGCAGGCCTTGAGGTACTCGTCCACCAAAGCTCCCATGAGCCCGGCGAAGGCCTGCGGCAGGCGGCGGAAGAAGGGAGTCAAGGCCCGCACCCCTCCCCCAAAGGCATCCACGGCTTCGGCGTGGCGCTCTAACCCCCGCAGCACCGTGCCGTGAGCCCCCAGGCTGCGCGCCAAGTCAGGCAGGAAGGCCTGGGGGTTGGCCGCCGCCAGCTCTCGACGAATCTCCACCGCCTCCTGGGTGGCGGCCAGCGCCTCCTCCCGCCGCCCCAGGTTGGAGAGCATCGCGCCCAGGTTGTTGAGGCTTCCTGCCAGGTCGGGCAGGAAGGCCTGGGGGTTGGCCGCCGCCAGCTTACGGCGAATGTCCACCGCCTCCTGGGTGGCCGCCAGCGCCTCCTCCCGCCGCCCCAGGGCGGAGAGGATGTTGCCCAGGTTGTTGAGGCTCATGGCCAGGTCGGGCAGGAAGGCCTGGGGGTTGGCCGCCGCCAGCTCCCGATACACCTCCACCGCCTCCTGGCTGGCCGCCAGCGCCTCCTCCCGCCGCCCCAGCTCGGAGAGG
>JAGGZG010000011.1 GCA_021162125.1 Anaerolineae bacterium | reverse complement strand
GGTGGGGCGGAGGGCGGTGAAGGTTGTGGGGGACGCACCTCCCCGGCAAGTTTATCCTCAGCGGAGCTGAAGGGCTCGGAACGAGACTCTCTGGCGGGCTCAGGACGTGGCCCTTCGGCCGGTTTGGCCGTGACCTGGGAGGGAGGGGTTTTCAGCTTGGATAGTACCTGGTGAATTACCCGCGCGCGGTCTGTCGTCTCTGCTATCGTGGTGTAATCCTTCAGCAGGTCTGCGATCTCATCCACCAGGGCCTGACGACCCTGGGAAGCTGCCTCGTGGTATGCCTTGTCGTACCAGTTGGCGATGAATTTCTCCAAACCGCCGATGACTGCCCGGTTGCGGTATCCTTGTTCTTTTTCCAGTTGTAAGATTTTGTACAGCGTTTCAAAAGCGGCCAGCATTTATCCTCCCGCCAATACGCACGCCACCCCGATCCCGCCTGGGCCGACGTGGGTTCCCAGGACGGTGCCCGCCTCGACGATGGCCATTCGCTCCCGTGGAAAGAGATCGGCTATATCGCCGGCGAACCGTTGGGCCAGTTTTGGCGCGTGAGTGTGCAATACGGCCAGGTCTTGCAATGGCCCCATCTCGGCTACGAGTTGCCGCAAGTGGGCCAGGGCCTTTTTACGGGTGCGCACACGCGCTATGGCGTGCACGACACCGTCTCGGACCTCGACGATGGGTTTGATGTCCAATAATGTGCCCAGGAAAGCAGCGCCCCAGTGGACGCGCCCGCTGTGCCACAGGTGGGAGATGGTGTCGAGTGCGGCGATCAATCGTACGCGGGGTGTGGCGTCCTTCACCCGCTCCACGACCTGCTCCAGGTTCAGCCCCTCCCGCGCAGCACGGGCAGCGATCACCGCCAGCCAGCCCAGACCCATTGAAACGGACCCGGAGTCCAGCACGGCAATGCGTGCCTGATCCAGCGTTTCGGCCCCCAGGCGGGCGGCGCTGTATACCGCGCTCAGGGCGGATGCTATGTGGACGGCGACCACGCCATCGGCGGCCTCCAAGAGGCGGCGGTAAGTTTCGGCGAAGACGCCGACCCCCGGCGCGGAAGTGGTAGGTAGTTCCGAGGCCGTGGCCAGTTTGTCGTAGAATTGCTGGTGCGTCAGGTTCACTCCGTCCAGGTAAGTCTCCGTACCAAAGTGGACGTTGCAGGGAATGACGGTGATGTCCAGTTCTGTGGCCATCTCTGGCGGCAGGTCGGAAGTGGAATCGGTGACGACTTTGATCATGATGTTGTTCGCATCCTCTTTGGCCGTGGGGTTGAACATCCTTAATCCGACGCCATGCCCGGTGGCAGGCTTAACTGGCTAATACGGCGCAGATGCCCACTGCCCCCAGCCCCAGGTGAGTGGTGATGGTCGCCCCGGCTTCGCCCATCAGAATGCGCTCGCGGGGAAAGTAGTCCGCCAACAAATCGGCCAGGACCTCTCCGCTCTCCGGGTTGGCCGCGTGGAGGACGGCCAGTTCCGCACTGGGGCCGGCGGCGATTATGTACCCGGCCAGATGCTCCAGGGCCTTGCGCCAGGTGCGCACATTCTCCAGGGGCAGCACCTCACCGTGCAAGACCTGTACCAGTGGTCTCATGCGCAGTGCCGTGCCCAGCAAAGCGGCGGCTTTCCCAATCCGGCCACCGCGTTGCACGTGCCACAGTGAGCGCAGGGCAGCCGCTGCGCGCGCACGGCCAGTGATCTCTGCTGCCTGCTCGCAGATCTCATCCAGACTCAGCCCGCGTTGGGCAGCCCGTGCGGCGATGATCGCCTGCCAGCCTAGCCCCATCGAGAGCTGACCCGAGTCCATCACGCGGATGGGCAGATCGGGAAGTGCGGAGGCGGCCATAGTCGCCGTGCGCATGGTGCCGCTGAGTTGCCTGGAGATGTGTATGGAAAACACCGCATCGCCGCCGCGACACAGTCGTTCGTAAGTCTCCAGAAAAACGCCCAGCGGCGGGTGGGCCGTCGTTGGCAATACCGGGCTGTCGGCCAGTTTATCGTAGAACTCGGCGTTGCTCAGGTCCACCCCATCGCAATAAACCTCGTTGCCAAAGGCAATGATGCAGGGTAAGACGGTGATGTCGAGCTCGGCGACGAGGTGCGATGGAATGTCGGCGGTGGAGTCGGTGACCACGTGCACTGATGACACAATTGCTCCCCATTGCCAGGGTTGATTAGCCCGACTCGTTCACGCCCTCGTAGACGATCACGCCTAGCGTATCCGGCCCAATGTGGGTAGCCAGTGAGGGGCCGTAGACCAGGATGGGAAACTTCAGGTCAGGGAAGATCAGCTTCAGACGCTCGACGAGCAGATTGGTCTCCTCGGTGGGTTCCGGCGTACTTTGTATGATGGCTATCTGCTCGATGTGGGAGAACTCGGCCACGAACTCGAACAGCTTGTCAACCGCCTTCTCCCGATCCTGCACCTTCTCCATAGGGATGATGTCACCTTCCTCGATGGTGAGGAAGGGTTTGATGCCGAGCATCGTGCCCAACAGGGCCTGCGCCTGTCCAATGCGCCCTCCGCGTTCCAGATAGTCCAGCGTCTCCACGAAAAAGACCACGTAGATGTGGGGGATCATCCCCCGGACCAGGCGGACGATCGCATCCAGCGATTCCCCCCGATTGGCCGCTTCTGCCGCTGCTTTGGCCAGGATGCCCAGCCCCAGGGAGACTGTCAGTGAGTCCACCACAACGATCTCGCATCTGCCCAGCAGTGTACTGGCGGCTGCGGTGGCGACTTCGCACGTGCGGCTCAAGTGGCTGGAGACGTGTATGGAAAGTATCTCATCGGTGGTCTTATTTAACTCTCTGTAGACCGCCCGGAATTCCTCCATGGGGGGCGGCGAAGTAGTTGGCGGGATAGGACTCTCGGCCAGTTTGCGGAAGAACCGTTCAGGGGTGATGTCAATTCCCTCGCGGAACGTCTCATCGCCAAAGTGAACGCGCAGGGGGACGATGCGAATCCCCAGCCGTTCGGCCACCCCCGGCTCGAAATACGCTGTGGAATCTGTAACCACCTTGACCTTTGGCATCTCTCCTCCGTCCGTTTACTCGATAGATAGGATGTATGGGTAGTGCGGCTGTCCACCGTTCACTATCTCCACTTCCAAGTCCGGGTACAGGTCACCTATCATCTCGGCCAGGGCCTCGGCTTCTTCTGCGGTAACGCTCTCACCATAGTAGATGGTCAGAATCTCGCCGTCCTCGGCGTGCATCTGTTGTAGTACCTGGCGGGTGGCTTCCTCTATCGTCTGTGCAGAGGTGATGAGTTCGCCGTTCACCAACCCGATGATCTGTCCCTCTTTGATGTCCAGCCCATTGATCTGCACATCGCGGCTGGCTATGGTGATCTCGCCCGTCTGTATCTCCCCGGCGGCGCGCTCCATGCCTTTGGCATTGGTTTCCAAATCGGCCTGATAGTTGAAAGCCAGCAGCGCGCTGATACCCTGGGGGATGGTCTTGGTGGGGACTACTTTCACTTTCTTTTTAGATAAGACCTGTGCTTGCTGTGCGGCCAGGATCACGTTGGAATTGTTGGGCAAAAGGATAACTTCCTCGGCGCCGGTGTTCTCGATGGCGTTGAGCAATTCCTCGGTGCTGGGGTTCATAGATTGACCACCAGGGACAACGGCACAAGCGCCCAGACTCTCCATGACGCGCATCAACCCGGCTCCGGAAGCAACGGCAACGATGGCGATGGGGCAAGGTTTCTCCGGGACGGCGGGTTGAACCCGTCCCAGGATGAAGTCCCGGTATTGTTCCTGCAGGTTCTCGACGATGACCCGGCTCAGGGAGCCCAGCTTGGCCCCATAATTGAGGGGGTCACCCGGTTCCGGAGTGTGGACGTGCACCTTGACCGTGTTAGCATCCCCGACTACCAAAGTGGATTCGCCCATGCGGGCGATGTTGGCCCGGATCTCGTCCACGTCCAGGTTCTGGCCGGTGACGATGAACTGGACGTCGTATCCGTACCCCTCCTCCGGGGCGGCGAGACGCAGGTCTACGGCCTGGGTCAGGGCGGCGGCCTCGGCTATACTCTCGCCCTGGATGTAGCGGTTCATGCCTTCCAGGATGATGAACAGGCCCTGCCCGCCGGCGTCTACCACCCCGGCCTCGCGCAGCACGGGGAGCAAGGCCGGGGTGTGGGCCACGGCCTCGCGGGCGCGGTGGGTAACTATCTCCAGCACGTAGCGCAGGTCATCGCTATCGCCGGCTGCGCTCACCGCTGCATCGGCCACCTCACGGATAACGGTGAGGATAGTGCCTTCCACTGGCTTAATCACCCCTTTGTAAGCCGTAGCAGAGGCTTCTGTTAGGGCAGCAGCAAGCTCCGAGGCGTTGAATGTTTGTTTTTTCTCCAGGCTGCGGGCAAACCCCCGCAGAATCTGGGAGAGAATCACCCCCGAGTTCCCCCGCGCGCCCATCAGCGCTCCGTAGGATGCGGCCTGGGCGATCTCGCCCACTGCGTCCTGTGGGGAATCGGCGATCTCGGCGTAGGCGGACTGCAAGGTCAGCAGCATGTTCGTGCCGGTGTCGCCATCGGGCACCGGGAAAACGTTGAGCGCATTAATCGCCTCGCTGTGCCGTTCCAGCCAGGCGAGGCCGGCTGCCAGTAGCCGCTTAAGTCCTTGCCCGTCGCAGGATAGGATGGGTAAATTGGTCTCGTGCTTGCGAATGGGGTTTTCTGGTCTGTTATCCTTCGTCTGTTTTTCTTGTGCCAAACTCTGTGCCTCCCCCGCGAATTCAAGCCTTGTTCGATTTAGCGAGAGTTAGCTGTCACTCTCGATGGATGTGGACGAGCGGGTTCACTCGTGGCTGCTGACCCGTAGTGCCTGAACGTGGACGTTTACCTGGCTTACGGGCACTCCCAGAGCCTTCTCCACGCTGAATTTGACGTTGCTCATGATGTTCTGGGCCACGGTCGAGATGCGAGTCCCATACTCCAGCACGACGTAGAGGTCAATGATGATCTCATCGCCCTCCAGCCGCACCTCAACCCCGCGATGGGCATCGCGGCGGAGAACCTGGGCCAGTCCCCTGGCAGTCATCCCAACCACGCCGTACGATTTCAGCACGGCCTGGCTAGCCAGGCTGGCGATGGCGGTGGGCGCAATCTCGATCTTACCCAATCGGGTCTTTTCTGACATTCCGCTTTCTCCCTGCTCCTCGGCGGCGCACTGTGCTGTGGCTGCTTGAGTATTCCGGTCACATTTGCCTAAATCGGTATCTTGTGGTATGATTACCCCTGCTGTCGGGGCTTCGCCCCGCATTTTGTGTGAAAGGAGTGATGGCCATGGCCAAGTGTGAGATTTGTGGAAAAGCCCCTCAGTTTGGGCATAATGTGAGTCACTCGATGCGAGCGACCAATCGGCAGTGGAAACCCAATATTCAGCGGGTAACCATTATAGAGAACGGCCGGCCCAGGCGAGTTCGTATCTGTGCCAAGTGTCTCAAGGCCCGTGCCAAAGCCAAGTAGACGGCTTTTTCGATTCTCTCAAATTGCCAGCACGCGCGTCGCGTTCGCTGGCTTTTTGTTTCTCGCTCTTACAATAACACGCAACGGGCTGTTAAGTTACTGGCCCGTGCGGCTCTCCTGCGGGTTTTTGGGCCGGGGGGGATTGAAAATACTTCCCCGCAGACGGGCCACCGCTTCGCGGATCGGCAGCCCGGCGTCGAAGATCGCTGCCCCGGCGACGAGCACCCTCGCTCCGGCGGTGACCACCTGCGGCGCGGTGTGGGGATTGACCCCGCCGTCCACCTCCAGTTCGGCCTGGGACCCCGCCGCGTCCAGCATCTCTCGCAGCCGCTTGATCTTCGACAACGATCCGTGGATGAATTTCTGCCCCCCGAAGCCAGGGTTCACGGTCATCAACAGGACGAGGTCCACGTAAGGCAGAATCTCTTCGAGAGTGGATAGAGAGGTGGCCGGGTTCAACGTCACGCCGGCTTTCACTCCCAGCTCGTGAATCTGTTGCACTGTGCGGTGTAAGTGGGGACAGGTCTCGACGTGGACGGTGAGGATCGTTGAGCCGGCATCAGCGAAACGCGCCAGATACCGCTCTGGCTCCTCGATCATCAGGTGCACGTCGAGCGGCAGGTCGGTCACCCGTCGCACGGCTTCGACTATCACCGGCCCGGCGGTGATGTTGGGCACGAAGTGACCGTCCATCACGTCCACGTGAATGTAGTCTGCGCCGGCGGCCTCGGCCTCGGCCACCTGCTCGCCCAGGCGGGCGAAATCTGCCGATAGGATGGAAGCTGCAATCTTAATCACGGCTTATCTCCTGACGTATAATCATACACTGTATTTTGGAAAAAAGCAAGAGTGACTCCTTGACAAAAGCCCCCGTTTGGCTTATCATCATAACGTAGATTCAGCGTGACGGTGGAACCGGAGCGGAGGACTAGATGAATCAAGAGCGAACTGCGGCTGCGGATGCTACTGGGGCGGTGGAGGATGTCCCGCCTCAGGAGAAGCGGGGCAAGAAAGGCCCCCGTGGTGTGGTCACCGTGTTTCCTATTTGGTGCAAAGGCTGCGGGCTGTGCATTGAATTTTGCCCGACGAAGGTCTTTGAAACCGATGGCGAGGGGCGACCGGTGGTAGCTCACCCGGAGAGATGCACCGGCTGCGGCTGGTGTGAATGGCACTGTCCGGACTTCGCCATCTCGGTGAAGCGGGTTGATCGAAAGGAGGAGGGGGATGACGGCTAGGCTGATGCAGGGCGATGAGGCCTGTGCGGAAGGGGCCATCGCGGCCGGCTGTCGCTTTTTCGCCGGCTATCCGATTACCCCGGCTACGGACATCGCCGAGGTGCTGGCCCGCCGGCTGCCCCAGGTGGGGGGCAAGTTCATCCAAATGGAGGACGAGATCGCCAGCATGGCGGCCATCATCGGCGCGTCGGTGGGTGGGGCCAAAGCGATGACCGCCACCAGCGGGCCGGGTTTCTCGCTGATGCAGGAGAACATCGGCTACGCCTGCATGGCCGAGATTCCGTGCGTGGTGGTGAATGTACAGCGAACTGGCCCCAGCACCGGACTGCCCACCAGCCCCTCGCAGGGTGACGTGATGCAGGCTCGCTGGGGTACGCACGGCGATCATCCCATCATCGTGCTTTCGCCATTCAGCGTGCGTGAGGCGTTCGATCTCACCGTGCGTGCTTTCAACATGGCCGAAAAATATCGAACGCCGGTCATCTTACTCATGGACGAGATGATCGGCCACATGCGGGAGAAGGTGGAGTTGCCCCCACCGGAGACGATTGAGGTCGTCGAACGGGTGATCACCAGCGTCCCCCCGGAATGGTACAAGGCTTACGAGAACACACCCTCAGACGTGCCGCCGATGATCAGCTTTGGCCAGGGGTATCGCTATCACATCACCGGATTGTTTCACGACGAGCGCGGCTTCCCCACCCAGCGGTTGGACGAGATAGATCCCTGGATCGCGCGGGTCTTCCGCAAGATCGAACGTAACCTGCGCGACATTCTTATCTACGAAACCGACCAGGTCGAGGATGCGGAGGTGGTGGTCATCGCTTACGGTGCGACGGCCCGTTCGGCGCGTCATGCGGTGAGGTTGGCCCGCGAGCAGGGCCTCAGGGTCGGTTTCCTGCGGCTGAGCACGATCTGGCCTTTTCCGGAGAGGATAGTGGCGGAGGTGGCCGAGCGCATTCACCGCGTGATTGTTCCAGAGATGAACCTGGGACAATTGGCGCTGGAGGTGGAGCGCGTCGTTGGCCGCCGGAAGGTCATCCGCGTGGGCAAGGCCAATGGCGAGATGATTGCCCCGCGCGAGATACTGGATGCGATTGGGAGGGGATAGGCGGATGGTTGTGAAAAAACAAGAGCGCGAGTCGTTAGTGCACGAGCGTTACCTGCGCCATCAAAAGAAATTTCCCCACGTGTGGTGCGCTGGCTGTGGCATCGGCATCGTGATGGGGGCCATCGTCCGTGCGGTGGACGCGGTGGGGCTGAGCAACGACGAGGTGGCGATGATCTCCGGCATTGGGTGCAGCGGGCGCATGCCGGTGTACGTGGATTTCAACACCATGCACACCACCCACGGGCGGGCACTGGCTTTCGCCACCGGGTTGAAGATGGTCAGGCCGGAGATGAAGGTCATCGTCGTCATGGGTGATGGTGATGCGCTGGCCATCGGCGGTAATCATTTCATCCACGCGGCGCGACGCAACATCGGTCTGACGGCGATCATCATCAACAACAACGTCTATGGCATGACGGGTGGCCAGTATTCGCCCACCACGCCTACTCACGCTTACGCCACGACCGCGCCTTACGGCAACATCGAACAGCCCTTTCCTATCTGCCAATTGGCCGAGGCTGCTGGTGCGGCTTTCGTTGCCCGCAGCACGGTGTATCACGCCCGCGAACTCAGCCGTTTCATCACCCAGGCCATCCAGAAAGAGGGTTTCTCGGTGGTGGAAGCGGTGAGCTATTGCCACACTACTTATGGCCGCATTAACAAGCTGGGCTCCGCTGTGGAGATGATGCGCCGTCTCAAGGAGAATGGCGTCAGCCAACGGGCTTTTGAGCGGTTGCCAGAGGAGGAGCGGGCGGATAAGATCGTGCGCGGCGTGTTCGTGGATCGCGACATCCCGGAGTACACCCAGCTCTACGATCAAATAATCGCCCGGGCACAGCAGGCGGTCGCGGCGTAGGAGGACGAAATGAGCGAGCGGTACGAGGTGCGGCTGGCCGGCAAGGGCGGGCAGGGGATGATCCTGGCGGGCATCATTCTGGCCGAGGCGGCCATTCTGGACGGCAAAAACGTGACGCAGACACAGAGCTACGGTCCCGAGGCACGGGGCGGCGCCAGCCGCTCCGAGGTGGTGATCTCCGACGGGGAGATTGATTACCCCAAAGTGACTCAGGCCGATGTCCTACTCTGTATGAGCCAGGAGGCTTGCGATCGCTACTGTCACGATCTCAAGGAGCACGGGCTGCTCATCGCCGATTCAGTCCACGTCGAACGGACGCCTGACAACCTTGCGGTGGAGGTACCGTTGACGAGGTGGGCCGAGGAAACTACCGGGCGGCAGATCACCGCCAGTGTGGTGGCGTTGGGATTCCTGGTTGGGTTGACGGGCCTGGTCTCGCGCCAGGCCATGGAGGCGGCGGTGAAGGCTCGCGCGCCCAAAGGCACGGCGGAGATCAACCTCAAGGCGCTGGCGGTGGGCTTTGAGCAGGCGGAACGCTTATTGAGTTCCCGCCGGGGGCGGTGAGGGGGCTGGTTGCTAGAAGCTGGAAGTCGGTTGCTGGAAGTAGGAGGTGTTGATCATCGCTGAGATGCGGGAAACTGAGGCCCCCGTCGAGCGGGGGTTCCTGGTAGGAGTGGAGCTCAAACATAAACATACCACCTGGATGGTGGAGGATTCCCTGGCGGAGCTGGCGCAACTGGCGCGCACTGCCGGTATAGAAGTGGTGGGCCAGACCTATCAGCGTCTGGGAAGGATCAATCCGGCCACCTTCATCGGCAAAGGCAAGGTGGAGGAACTGGTGAATCTGCGCGCTGAGCTGGAGTTCGACGTGCTCATCTTCGACGAGGAGCTTTCCCCTCGCCAGCAACGTGAGCTGGAAGAGGCCTTCAACGAGGAGGTCAAAGTCCTGGACCGCACGGCGCTCATCCTGGACATCTTTGCCCAGCATGCGCACACCCGCGAAGGCGCGCTCCAGGTGGAACTGGCTCAGTATGAGTATCGGCTGCCGCGCCTGACCCGCGCCTGGACACACCTGGCGCGTCAGGCCGGCGGGGCGGTGAGCCGGGGCGGAGTGGGGGGCGTGGGTTTGCGTGGCCCCGGCGAGACTCAGCTCGAGGTG
>JAGGZG010000245.1 GCA_021162125.1 Anaerolineae bacterium | reverse complement strand
CAGATGGCCCTCGTGACCGCCGCTGTAGCCAACGGCGGTCAGTTGCCGGCGGTGCATCTGGTGCAGGCCGTACAGGATGGCTCCGGTCAATGGCACGAGCCGGGGCGGGCAGTCCCTCACGCCGCGATTTCCCCCTACACTGCCCAGCAGCTTCGCATGGCGATGGTTCTGTCTGTGAAAGAGGGTTGTGCTGGAGAAGCGGCGTTGCCGGGAGTCACTGTGGCTGGGAAAACCGGTACCGCCCAGGTGGGCGAACCGGGGCAACTGCCCCACGCCTGGTTCATCGGCTTTGCCCCGGCAGAAGCGCCGCGAGTCGTCGTCGTGGTGCTGGTGGAAAACGGCGGCGATGGGGGGCGTGTGGCTGCACCTGTGGCGCGGGAGGTGTTGGAATGGATTTTAACGACGGATGCGCAGAATTGACAGACCGGACGCATTTCGCATAGCCTGATGTCAATTCAGGAATAAAATTGGGGAACTCGCGTTAGTCAGTTATCATTGTGACTACGCGAAGCTAAAAAGTGTGAAATTGTGCGTGTGGGGGGAGAGTACCTCATATTCTTATCATCACTACGCGAAGACGCTAGGTAAAACTGAGTCAAGGAGGACGAAAATGCTGATCACTAACGGCACGCTGGTCACCCTGGGCCAGCAGAACGAGATCATCTTCGACGGCGCGCTGCGCATCGCAGGAGAGCGCATCGTTGAAATCGGCAAGACCGCCGACCTGCGCCGCGCCTACCCAGATGAAGAGGAACTGGACGCCGAAGGACGGTTGGTGATGCCCGGCCTGATCTGCGCCCACACCCATTTCTACGGCGCGTTCGCCCGCGGGATGGCCATCCCCGGTGAGGCCCCCACTAACTTCCCGCAAATCCTGGAACGGCTGTGGTGGCGGCTGGACAAAGCACTCGACGAGGAAGCGGTGCGCTATTCCGCTCTGGTATGCCTGGTGGACGCCGTCCGCCACGGGACGACCACGCTGATTGACCACCACGCCAGTCCCAACGCGATTGACGGCTCGCTGGACGTGATCGCCGAGGCCACACTTCAGGCCGGAGTGCGAGCCAGCCTGTGCTACGAGGTCACTGACCGCGATGGCCTGGATAAGGCGAAGGCAGGGATACGGGAGAATGAGAGGTTCATCAGGCGAATCAGCAAATCTGCAAATCAGCGAACCAGCGAATCAGCGAATCAGCGAATCAACGAATCGGCAAATCGGCAAATCGGGGCATCGTTTGGGTTGCACGCCTCGCTGACCCTGTCGGACGAGACGCTGGAGGAATGTGTGAGTGTAGCCCATGACCTGGGCGTGGGTTTCCACATTCACGTGGCCGAGGACAAAGCCGATCAAGAGGACAGCCTTAAACGATCAGGGCTGCGGGTAGTGGAGCGATTGCAGAAGCTGGGTATCCTGGGCCCACAGACCATTGCCGTACACTGTGTCCATGTAAATGAGCACGAACTGGAGTTGCTACACGAAAGCGGTACGCACGTGGTGCACAACCCCCGGTCAAATCAGAACAACGCCGTGGGCACCGCCGACGTGCCGCTCATGCTCCAGCGGGGTATCCGCGTGGGACTGGGCAACGACGGCTTCTCTAACAACATGTTCACCGAGATGCACGCCTGCTATCTTATCCACAAACTGAACAAGCGCGATCCGCGGGTGATGGGTGCGGACACCGTGTTGAAAATGACTTTCGCCCATAATGCCGAAATCGCGGGCATGTTCTTCCCCGGCCCGCTGGGCGTGCTCGAACCCGGGTCCCTGGCCGACGTCATCCTGGTGGACTACCATCCCACCACGCCGCTGAACGCGGGCAACCTGCCCTGGCACATCATTTTCGGGGTGGATGGCACGGGCGTGGATACGACTATCGTCGGCGGGAAGGTGCTCATGCGCCACCGCGAGTTGCTCACCCTGGACGAAGAAGCGATCACCGCCCGCTCGCGGGAATTGGCCGCCGAGGTGTGGCAAAGAGCGTGAAGCGGAGTAAGATGGTTGACAGTGTACTAGCCGTGGAGACACTACTTTGGAAACCACAGTCCAACCCTCCAAATGGAATCTAATCGGAATCAGCCTGCTCAGCGGAGCAATCCTGACCCTGGAGATCACCCTCACGCGCATTTTCTCGGTCACGATGTGGTATCACTTCGCTTTCATGGCTATCTCGCTGGCCCTGCTGGGCGGAGCAGTGGCCGGGGTATGGGTCTATCTGCTGGGGCCACGTCTACCGGCGCGAAGCATCCGGGAGCAACTCGCCTTGCTCGCACCACTTACCTCGGCAGGCACGTTGCTCACTTTCTGGGTATACCTGCAGATACCTTTCCGGGCCCCCCAGCTTGCCAAAGGAATGACGGGCACGGACGTCCTGAAGCTCACGCTGATCTACGTGGATCTGGCCATCCCTTTCTTTCTGGGAGGCATGTGTATCTCGCTGGCCATGAGTCGCTGGAGCCAGCGAGCCAGCCGGGTCTACGCTCTCGATCTGGTGGGGGCTAGTGCCGGCTGCCTGCTGAGCGTGGCTGCCCTCACCTGGCTGGGAGGTCCGGGCGCGGTGATCGGTGTGGCCTTGCTGATGGCTTTGGCCGGGCTGGCCTTCGCCCTGGCCACCGGGCGGCGAACCTGGCAGGGAGCAGCGGGAGCATGGACTCTGGTCATAGTCGCCCTGCTGGTGCTCAACCAGCACTACAACTGGCTGCAAGTGACCTCAGGGAAGAACCCCAAAGAGGACACCACACGCATCTACGAACGCTGGAACTCCTTCTCGCGGATCACGGTGTACCCGCCAACCCACTGGGCGCAGCCCTTCGCCTGGGGATTGAGCCCGACCTACCACGGTCCCGACCCCGGCCACATGCTCATGCTGATTGATGCTGCCGCCGGAACACCCATCCAGGCCTTCGATGGAGACCTGAGCAAGATGGAGTTCCTGAAATACGACCTTCCGGCCTTCGCCTACTACCTCAAGGAGCATCCCAGCGTGCTCATCATCGGGCCAGGCGGCGGGCGCGACGTACTCACTGGCATGGTCTTCCAGGCCAGCGAGATCACCGGCGTGGAGCTTAACCCGGCCATCGTGCATGCCGTCCGCAACGACTTCGATGAGTACGCCGGTCACGTCTACAACTTAAATAACCCCGGCATTCGCATCGTGGTGGACGATGCGCGAGGTTACATCGCCCGCGACTACAAAACCTACGACATCATCCTAGCGTCTTTGATTGACACCTGGGCCGCGACCAGCGCCGGAGCCTTCGCCCTGTCGGAGAACAGCCTGTACACCCGGGAAGCGTTCCTCAGCTACTACCAGCACTTGGACGAGGACGGAATCCTGACCATGGCCCGCTGGTACCTCCACGACAGGCCAGCGGAGTTCCTGCGGCTGGTGTCACTGGCCCTGGATAGCTGGGACCTCGCTGGGGCCTCCCACCCCGAACAACATCTGGTGGCCATCGCCAGCCTGGACCTCACCCGCTCCACAGAGGCACTGGGAGTAGTGTTGGTGAAGCGCTCACCCTTCACACCTGAAGAGCTGGCGCAGATACATCGCGTGGCGGATCAACTGCAATTCACTATTCTTTACGCTCCGGATGGCACCGGCAGCGGGCCGGTGGCCGAGCTGGTAAACACAGCCGACCGGCAGGCCTTCGTGCGCAACTACCCACTGGACATCTCCGCCCCCACCGACGACCGGCCTTTCTTCTTTAACATCATCCGCATCGGCAATCTGATAGATCGCTCGTTACGTGCCAGCGGTGTCTACCGCATGAGCTACGAGGCAATCTATATCCTCATAGCCCTGCTGACCATAACCTCGCTGCTGAGCGCGGTCCTGGTGATGTTTCCGCTGTGGCTTTCATCCCAGCAAAAGCGCATCCAGCCGGCGGAGCTGCCGTACCTGGGCTATTTCACCGCCCTGGGTGTGGGTTTCATGCTGGTGGAGATACCAGCCGCACAGCGTTTCAGCATCTACCTGGGACACCCCACCTATTCGTTGGTCGTAGTATTGTTCTCGTTGCTGCTCTCCAGCGGAATCGGCAGCCGGGTGACAGGTCTCTGGCCCACAGAGCGCATCCGGCGCGCGCTGCGCTGGATTTTCCCCCTGCTACTCGCTTTAGCAGCCATCCAGGCTCTCATCGTACCCCACATCCTTCTGTTCACCCAACGATGGGGGTTGCCCATGCGCATAGCCCTGTCGGTGTTTCTGCTAGCCCCGCTTGGCCTGCTGATGGGCATGCCCTTCCCGCTGGGCATCCGCTGGCTCTCGGCGCGCAACCCGGCGATTGTGGCCTGGATGTGGGGCATCAATGGCACGGCTTCAGTGCTCGGCTCGGTGCTGAGCGTCATCCTGGCCCTGAACCTGGGGTTCCGTATCACTCTGCTGGTCGGCGCAGGTTGCTACCTGGTCGCCGCGATGGTCGCTGCCATGCGCGCGTAGCAGGGCGAAGCATGCTTCGCCCGAATCGAAGCGCCCCCCTCTGGCTCCCCCCGCCTCGCAGGGGGAGGATAGCTGCTTCCCCCCTGCAAGCGAAGCGGGGGGATTGAGGAGGGAACAACAGGAGGAAAAATCATGTCCGATAAAATGAATGTACAACCGTTGGAAGTGCTTCTCAATTGGATCCTGAGAGAATACGAGAGCAACCAGTCTATCTTCGGCATACATCGCTCTCTATTCTACACCCCCAAGCCCGATAGTCCTTACGCCATCCCAGACCTCTTTGGACATTACCTGGCCACACCCATCGGGCCGGGGGCCGGCCCCCACACCCAACTCACCCAGAACATCATCTGCGCCTGGCTCTCAGGAGGCAGGTTCATCGAGCTCAAGACGGTGCAGATCATGGACGAGCTGGAGATACCCCGCCCTTGCATTGACATGGAGGACGAGGGCTACAACGTCGAATGGTCGCAGGAGCTCAAGCTGGAGCAATCGGCCAGCGAGTACGTCAAAGCCTGGGTGCTGATCCACGTCCTGCGCCGGCTACTGGGCTTCGAGGACAGCACACCCTTCGGCACCATTTTCAACATGAGCGTCGGCTATAACATGGAGGGCATCCGCAGCCCGCGCATGACCCGCTTCATGGACCGGCTACAGGATGCGTCCGAGGAAATCGCCGGGATGCAGGCCGTCCTCGAAGAGAAATTCCCCCAGTTCGCCGGGATGGAGATACCAACCCGGCTCACCAACAACGTCACCCTTTCGACCATGCACGGTTGCCCGCCGGACGAGATCGAGGCCATCGGCAAATACCTGATGGAAGAACGGGGACTGCACACCACGGTCAAGCTGAACCCTACCCTGCTGGGCAAAGACGAGGTGATGCACATCCTCCACGAGCATCTCGGTTTCCGCGAGATCCACATCCCGGATAGGGTGTTCGAACATGACCTGCAATACGACCGGGCGGTGCAACTGATCAGAGCCCTGAAAAAAGTCGCCGTTGAGCAGGGTCTGAGCTTCGGGGTCAAGCTGAGCAACACCCTGGCCATGGCCAACCACAAGGGCCTGCTCCCCGGCGATGAGATGTACATGTCGGGACGTGCTTTGTACCCGATCACCATGAACTTGTTCAACAAGCTGGCTCACGAGTTCGATGGCGCACTCAACGTGTCGTACTCCGCCGGGGCCGACGCCTTCAACCTGACCAATATCCTGGCCTGTGGCGCTCGACCGGTCACTGCTGTCTCGGACCTGCTCAAGCCGGGTGGGTACTCCCGAATGCTCCAATACCTGGAAGTACTGGAAACAGACATGCAGCGGTTAGGCGCGCGCAGCCTGGAGGAACTGGCCGGGGACAGGTTGGCCAATCTGGAGCGCGAGGCCGCGCAGGCCTTGGACGATCCGCGATACAAGAAGGACTACCACCCCTACGGCCTGCCCAAGGTCGAAAGTGGCCTGGGCCTGTTCGATTGCATCACCGCCCCCTGTGTAGAGAAATGCGCGATCAATCAGGATGTGCCTGCCTATGCCTGGCTGATCGCCCAGAAAAAATACGATCAAGCACTGGCGGTCATCCTGGCCCGCAACCCGCTACCGGCGGTCACCGGTTACGTGTGCACTCACCTGTGCCAGACCAAATGCACGCGCAACAACTACGACGAGCCGGTGGCCATCCGCGCCCTGAAGCGCTTTGCCACTTTCAAATCAGCGAATCAGCGAATCAGCGAATCAGCGAGTCGGCAAGTCGGCAAATCGAAAAGGGTGGCGATTATCGGCAGCGGCCCCTCTGGCCTGGCAGCGGCCTACGTGCTGGCCCTGCACGGCGTTGAGGCGACCATCTACGAGGCCAAAGATCGGGCGGGAGGCATGCTGACCTCGGCGATTCCCCCGTTCCGGCTGCCCGATGCCATCATCCAGGAGGACATTGAGCGCATCAAGGCACTGGGGGTTCAGATTGAGCTCTCCCACCCGATCACCACTCCTCCCCAGGAGCTTCTGGACAAGGGATTCGACGCGGTCTACATCGCCGCCGGGACGCAAAAAGGCATCTCCTTGAACATCGAGGGCGAGGATGGCAAAGGCGTTTACGACGCCCTCAGCTTCCTGGACAAAGTGAAGCGGGGCGAAGCAGTTGATCTGGGTAACCGGGTGCTGGTGATTGGCGGCGGCAACTCGGCCATAGACGCGGCCCGCACCGCCCGGCGGATCGCCGGCGAATCGGTGACTATCGTCTACCGGCGGACGCGCCACGAGATGCCAGCCATCGAGGAGGAGATTGAAGAAGCTCTAGCCGAAGGTGTCATCCTGCAAGAACTGGTCTCCCCCACCAGGGTCATCCTGAAAGAGGGGCGAGTCGCCGCGCTGGAGTGCGTCCGCAACCGCCTGGGCGAGCCGGAGGCAGACGGTCGCCGCCGTCCCGTGCCCATCGCCGGCAGCGAGTTCAAGATCGAGGCCGATTCGATCATCGTGGCCATCGGGCAGAGGCCAGACGTGACCTTCCTCGACGGCACTGCTATCTCCGTCCGCAGGAACGGCACCATCGCCGCCGACCCCCAGACCTGCGCGACAGGCGAATCGCGCGTCTACGCGGGAGGGGACGTGGTGAGAGGGCCGTCCACCATCATCGAGGCCATCGCCGATGGAAAGCGGGCCGCCGAGGCCATCTGCCAGGAACTGGGCATCAAGACCAGTCTGCCCACTGCCGCTCTGCCCGTGCTTTCGGATAAAGAGATCGTGAAAGTGAAAAGGATCAGGGCGAGAAAGGAGCCTCAGCACAAGAGCGCGGTCCTCCCACCCGACCAGAGGGCCGGTTTCGACCTGGTGGAAGAAACGCTGTCCGAAGAAGCGGCTTTGGCCGAGGCGGCGAGGTGTTTGCAGTGCGCCACCCTCTGTGACAAGTGCGTGGAAGTGTGCCCCAACCGGGCCAACTACACTTACATTACCTCACCGGTGACCTGGAGGCTACCAAAAGTCGTCGGCCGCGGAGGCCGGTTGGCCACCGAGGGCGAAGAAATTTTCAAGGTCGAGCAACCTCGCCAGATCATCCACGTTGATGATTTCTGCAACGAGTGCGGCAACTGCGAGACCTTCTGCGTCCACCAGGGCAAGCCTTACAAGGAGAAGCCCCGGCTGTTCCTGAAAGAAAGTGACTTCGAGCTGGAGGAAAGCAACGCCTTTTACGTCCAACGGAACGAAAAGGGGTGGACGATCAGGAGGCGCGAAGGTGGCGAAGAGGCGCGTCTATCCATGACAGACGGAGCGTTACTGTTTGAAAACGACAAACTGAGAATCGAACTTTCTCCTGTAAACCTGAACATCACGACGATGGAGATGAAAGAGGAATTCGAGGGCGAGTTCTCGTTGGCAGGCGCGGCGGAGATGTACGTCATCCTCAAAGGCGTCTCCATTTCCCTGTCCTTCCTGCCCTTTGAGACGGAGAAGGCCTGACGAGCATATAGTCAATGCTCTGTAGCACGCGGGGGTGGAGTTCTCTCGGAAAGTGGTTGTCGTGGGACACTACAACGAATTTGGAATAAAACGAATGGCCGGCTGAGAGAGAAATTCGTTTGTTTCCCAATTCGCTGTAGTGTTGTGGGGGCAAAACATCCCTTTCCGAGAAAGCTCAGGTGACTAACGGAGGTAGCCATGAAGAGGCTATTCGTCATCTTCCTCATATCTGCGTGCTTCATCCTGACCTCGATGGCCGGCGCCCCCATGGCCGCGCCGGCCGTCTCCAGCTCAGGAGACACCCCGATTTGGACAGTGTCCTGCCTGGGGGACAGCATCACCAACGGCTATCCCTACGCAGAGGCAGAGACGGAGAACACCTATCCGGCCCGGCTGCTGGTGATGCTCGAAGCGGCCTACGGCCCCGGCAGTTACAGTGTGATCAACCACGGGGTTGATGGGCATCGAGCCGATCAAGTCCTCTACGACCTTGAGCATTTAAACTGGATGGCGGAAGACAACCCCGACTTTGTCCTGTTAATGGTCGGGGGCAACGACTTAAACCAGGAGACTGGAGGGGACCCATCCAAACTGCCGGCAGTTATCGAGCAGACCGTGAGTGAAGTGCAGGACATCGTTGACCTGGTCACCAGCCACACCAATGCGGATGGCTCCCACCCGCAGATCATCGTTTCGGCTTTTCCCCCAAATCGTCTCTCCGGCGTTGGGGGCTCGGCGGCGGTGGCGCTTTACAACAGCAGTCTGGAGAGCAATCTAACCGGGGTGGACCTGTGGTTTACCGATAACTGGGATGATTTCTACGATCCGGACACAAGCCAGGCGCGAGACTCGTTGATGTACGACGACGTTCATCCCAATGATAAAGGATACATCGTGATGGCCGAGAACTGGTTTGCGGCGATTGACTCCTTTTTCCATTACCTCTACCTGCCGCTTGTCTTGCGTAACCATTGATGAAGCGTGAAAACAGGTCCCCGATGCAACTACGAGAGGCTTTGACGATACACGCAGACGACGTCGTCTCCTTCGCCGGCGCGGGAGGCAAGACGACCGCGGCCATGCGCCTGGCGGACGAGAT
>JAGGZG010000261.1 GCA_021162125.1 Anaerolineae bacterium | reverse complement strand
CTTAAGGCGCGGTGTATCTGCTCGCCGGGGCATAAAATGCCCCGGCTACGGAGCAGCGCCCGACAAATCGGGCTTGAAATCGTCTGCTGGCCCGAAATCAAGGGCGATTTATCGCCCACCGCTCGGTAGCCCGGCGAATTCATCGCCGGGCGGCCCCGACGAACACGACATAACACTTAACTTGATGCTAATGGACAACCACAGGGGTTGCCCCACCAATGGGGGAAAGGCTCTTGTGATAAGGACGTTAAGGTGAGTATCCGCAGACTTCCCTTTGTCACCCTTGACCACCGCCAGTGGGAGCGGCTGGCCGACCTTGCCACGTTGGTGGCGGTGGTGTCCATGATAGTGGGCATCGCGCTGGAGGTATACCTCTACCGGGGGGTGGACTTCCGTGGCTACTATGCGGCCGCGCGGGTGATCCTGGCCGGTGGCGATCCCTATGACTATCGCCAGGTCGCGCCGGTGCTGTTAGAGATAACCGGCAAGATGGGGAACAACCCCTATTACTATCCCCCGTGGTTCGCGCTGGCCCTGACCCCGTTGGCATTGTTGCCATATCAACTGGCCCGCGTGGTCTGGTTATTGCTGAACCTGGCAATGATGATCGCGGCCCTGGTCATGACCCCCTCGGTGCTCGATTGGCAAGTGCGTGGCTGGCGTCGCTGGCTGGCCTGGCTGAGCGCGGTGTACCTGTTTATCTGGCTGTCGCTGCGATTCGAGCAAACGGGCACTATGCTGCTTTTCTTTCTGGTGCTGACACTGTGGGCTGCCAGGAGCGGGCGTGACCTGCTGGCCGGCATCTCACTGGCCCTGTTACTGACCAAGCCCAACGTAACGTGGCTGATCTTCGCCCTGCTGATGCTGGTATTCTATCAGCGACAGCGGCGGGTGGCAGTCTGGGCACTGATTGCGCTGGCAGCCCTTCTGATTGTCTCGACAGCAGTATTGCCCGGCTGGTACGCACACTTACGCGAGCCCGGCTTCGGCGCAGGCCTGACATTGGTGCTCGACGGGCCGGACCGCGTCAAATCTATCCGCCTACATACCACGCTGTCGCACTGGCTGACTTACACTTTTCGGATGCCAAGTGTCGCGGTCTGGATTGTGTGGGGGATTTTGGCGGCGGGGTGTCTGCTGTGGATAGCGTATGCACTTCGAGCGCGAGTCGAGCTCGGTCACCTGGCAGCGATAGGGGTGACAGTGGGCTTGTTACTCGGCCCGTATGTGATGCAGTACGACTACCCGCCGCTGACGGTGACGTTGTTCTGGGTGTACCGCGAGTCACGCCGCCTCACAGGTTGGCCACGCTGGGCTGTGCTGGCCGTTCTGGGTGGGGCTTTCAGTGTGCCCGTATGGGAACGCCCGATATACGATGGGTTCTGGATTCTGGTAGCGATGACGGTGCTTCTAGCCGGGCTAGGGCTCCGGGCGATAGGCCGTCATCGAGTGGAGGCGATAGCATGAGCGAGGATCACAATCGTCCCCCGCCTGGCTGGCTACTGACGGTGGCTTTCGTCATCCTGTGGCTGTTCGCTGCCTACGCTGTTTTTTACCTGGTGCAGAAGCCCTTCGATCAAGATTTTGCCTGGGCTATTGGCAATGCCACGCTGGACGTGTTGCTCTCGCTGTGTATCGTCCTACTGGGCACAGCGTTGGGCCGCCGCCTGACCCATCTGCTGGGCATCTCCTTCACCTCGCCGGGCGAGGAACTGATCCTGGTCGCCGGGGTTGGTCTGGGAGCACTCTCTTTCCTGACCCTGGCCCTGGGCCTGGCAGGACTGCTCTATAGATGGGTCTTCTACGGCGTCAGCGCCGTGCTCGTCCTCGTTCTCTTTCCTGATATAATGGCCTCGTGCCGGACGATTTGGGCTTGTCGCCGCGTGCGCAGACCCCCGCGCCTCCTGGCCCTTTATCTGGTTATCACCCTGAGCCTGGCTTTCCTGGTAGCGCTCACCCCGCCCATTGATTGGGACGGCCTGTTCTATCACCTCACCGGGCCCAAGCTGTACATCGGGCAGCATCGTATCGTGCCGGGGATTGACATCCCGCACCTCAACTTCCCCTCGCTGATGGAGATGCTCTACCTGTATGGCATGCTGCTCAAGGGCGACGTAGCCGCTAAGCTGGTGCATTTCTGGTACGCACTGTTGCTCACCGGTCTGGTGTACCGTCTGGCCCGCAGACACCTGGCCCCGAAAGTAGCATGGCCATCCGTCGCCATTTTTGCCTCCATGCCCATGATCCCCGTGCTGGCCGGCTGGGCCTACAACGACATCGCTCTGGCTTTCTACCAGTTGGCCGCTGTCTACACCCTGTGCAACTGGTTCGACGACCGACGCAGGCAATGGCTGCTTCTGAGCGCGGCGATGTGCGGCCTGGCCATGGGCCTCAAATACACCAGCTTCGTCTGCCCGCTGACTCTGGCGGCGCTCATCGTCTGGCGGCTGGCGATCCGCGAACGGGCGCGACCAGGCGTCGTGGTCAAGACGCTGTTGGCCTTCGGCGCGGTGGCCCTGTTGGTCGCCTCACCGTGGTACGTCAAAAACTACTTTTTCACCGGCAATCCTTTTTACCCCTTCGCCTACAGCGTGTTCGGCGGGCGGTTCTGGGACGAGTTCCGCGCGGCGTGGTATGCCAGGGCCGGGACGGGCATCGGCCTGAACCCGGTCAAGCTCCTGGCCCTGCCGTGGACGCTCACCCTGGGCATCCGGGACATGAACTACTACGACGGGCGGATGGGCCCCCTGTTTCTCGCCCTGCTGCCCCTGCTCGTGGTCTACTGGGCGTATAGACCCCTCCGGCAGGCGTCCTCCCGTCCACCCGCCGTGGGCTACCTGCTCGCCTTCGCTCTGGCCCAGTATCTGGCCTGGACCTGGGGGGTGGTCGTGTCCCGGTCGCTGTTCCAGTCACGATTGTTGTTGCCGTGCTTCGTGGCGTTGGCTCCGGCACTGGCGGTTGCCCTGGATGCCCTGCGCGCCCTCGACCGCCCACAGTTTTCCCTGCACCGCTTCATCTGGATGACGGTGGCGATTGTGCTCAGCCTCAACGTAGTGTATCAAGGCCTCGACTTCTTGCGCACTGACCCCCTGCCCTACCTCGCCGGTCGAGAAAGCCGCGATGAATTTCTGACGCGCAACCTGGGACGGCACTACACAATGATGCGTTACGTCAACGAGAACCTACCGTCTGAGGCAAAAGTCCTTTTCTTGTGGGAGCCACGCAGCTATTACTGCCAACGCCAGGTCCAGCCCGATCCCGTTCTGGAGACCTGGAAGCATCTCCTTTACAAGTACGGCTCTGTTGAAGCCATCGCCCAACACCTGGCAGACGAGGGCTATACGCACATCCTGCTTCACCAAAAGGGGCTGGAGTTTATGATCATGACCAAGCTGGATCCTATTACAGACGAAGACGTACATCTGTGGGAAAACTTAGCCTCCGACTATCTGACCGTGGTGCATCGGGAAGGTGAGGGCTACGTGCTCTACGCGCTGGACAGGGGGAGTGGGCGGTGAGGGACAAACGCCGAGTAACCGTCTGGTTTGAGGGTGATTGATAATGGAGTCTCACTTCCGTGACTCGACTTTCCGTCATATCCGAGCTGTCCTTCTATTCGGCCTCGCCATCGGTCTGATCTTCTGGGGCAACTACTCTACCCTGGCTACCGAGTCGGGCCGGATGACCAACAAGGATTTCATGAGTCTCTGGACGGGCGGGAAAGCGATTACCCTGGGGCTGAACCCTTACGATGTCGAGGTTTGGCGGCCTCTACGAGCCGCCTACGGTTCCACCTGGATGCCGGATCGGATCGCCCCCTTCCCTCTCTGGACGTTCTTGTTCTTCGCTCCTCTCTCATTCCTGAGCACGCAGGCGGCTGGCGCGCTCTGGATGACACTCTGCGAGCTCTCGCTGGTCTCGGGAATCTTTCTGACCACCCGGATACTGGGCTGGAAAGGCCGTGCACCGCTTCTCCTCCTGTTGGGGGCTGCCCTTTTCCGGCCAGTCTTCCCCGCCATCGCCAATGGTCAATTGTCCCCGGTGCTTTTCCTGTTCCTGCCAGCCACTTACGCCCTGCATGAGCGGGGTCATCCCTTCGCTGCTGGTCTCCTGCTGGCCCTGCAAGCCGTGAAACCCAATCTGACGATCATTTTTCTACCCACTGTGGGGGTGATCTTTTTAATACGTCGGGACTGGCGAACATTGATCGGCATGGTAACGGGAGGACTGATCCTCTTGGCCGCCTCCTGGATCGTTTTACCGGGCTGGCTTTTCCAGTGGCTGGCCGCGGCCGAGAAGGGCCAGGTGGCTTATGCAACCCCTACCCTCTGGGGGTTGGCTTACGAGCTAGGCGGGGAGCAACTGTGGCCTGGCAGCGCTGTCGGGGCGGGAGTGCTTCTCTACCTGGGCCTGCTCTTCCTCCTCTGGAAGCAGCGCCGGAGTGATTGGCTTTTCGGGTTTGGCCTCGCGGTCATCGCTTCGACTTTCCTGAGTCCCTACCTGTGGGCTTATGAGCAACTCGTACTTCTCTTCCCCACAATCATTGCCCTGCATTGGGGACTCACCTCGAAACGAGGGCCTCGCTGGGCCTGGTGGGCGGGATGGTGGCTCACCGGCGTTGTGCTTAGCTGGCTGTTGCTCTTCGTCGCCCAACAGCGCGAGGTGGATACCTGGAGTGCCTTCATCCCTCTGGCCTCTTTGGGTTACTTTGTTCTGGCCCGGCAGTCCTCGTAATCGTTCGAAAATTCATCACAAAGGCACTAAGACACCAGGAAACGGAAGAGCTACTTGCTCTTTAATGCTACTTTGTGCCTTTGTGTCTTGGTGGTTGATGCCTTTATCACGACTTTTCGATAGTCTCAAGGAGAGGACAATGTCGAAGTGGTTCAGGGCGGCCGACGAATGGATCTCCGCCAACACCTGGTTGCTGATCCTGCTTACCCTGGCGGTGATGGGGTTGTTCTACGCTTACAACCTGGACGGAAAGTTAGACGACGATGATGAGGGCTCGTACCTTTACCAAACGTGGCGCATCACACTGGGGGAGACACCCTATCGTGACTTCCTCACACCTCAGCAGCCGTTTTTCCTGTTCTCAGGGGCGACTGTGATGCGCCTGCTGGGCCAGGGCGTGCTTCCTGTGCGGGCGGTGGGAGTTGTGTTAATATTGGTGGCAGGGCTGTTTGTCTGCCTGATTGGACAGGAACTGCTCTCGCTCCAGGCTGGCTTGATCGCTATGTGCCTGTTCCTGCTGAACCCCGATGTTTATCGCTGGGGACGGATGTACCGGCCGGAGGCGTATATGCTGTGCCTCTCCACCGGCGCACTGTACGTCTATGTCATCGCCCTGAGGCGTTCCCGATGGAACTGGATGTGGTTGTCCAGCCTGCTCTTCGGGCTCTCCACCCTATACAAATTGTTTGGGATATTGTTGTTAGGTGGATGCCTGCTGGCAGTAGCCGTGGAGGTGGTTCGAGGTCGGCTGCCGTGGCGGACGGCGCTGGGGATGGGGGTGCGTCTGGTCGTACCAGCCCTTGCCGTGGTAGCACTGGTGATGGCGATTTTCGTGCTCCGTTTTCCGGAGTTCTACGGCGCGGTTTTCGGTCACCAGTTACGACAGGGGCGGGAGTTGGGCTGGGGGGTACGAATCGCCCGCAAAGCCGCACTTTTCATCGGCTACTTCGGCCTATATGCTCCCCTGCTGATTTTCTCGATTCTGGGGAGCAATTGGGCTCGAAAACAGCGTCATCCGCTCCTGCGCATGCTCGCCATCCAACTGGTAACCCCTCTGTCATTCCTGTTTCTCTCTCGAGACCCGTCTCCCCGGCACCTGATGTACCTGCTACCAGTGCTGAGTCTGTTGTTCGTTGCCGCGCTGCAACGGCTGGCCAGCCAGCCCCTGCAATCGTTCTACTGGGCGATCAGCGCAGCAGTGTTGATCTCCTGGTTATTTCCTGAGACCTTCACAGCACTCAACCGGGATCTGGATACCCCTCGGGTGGCAGAGTACATCCAGGCATACACCGCCCCTTCCGACGTCGTCCTATCGGATTACGCCGGTCTCAATTTTTTCTCCCGGCGACCCTCCACGTATTATGGGGCCTCCCTCTCGCGGGGAGCGACATCGAGTGGACAGGTCACGGGTGCGGACCTGGTCGCGGAGATTGAAGCTATGGACGTCAAAATGGTGCTCGTGGACGTCTCACCGAAGACTGCCCACCAGATGGTGAACCTGCGGGATTATGAGGATTTCCGCGCTTACCTCCAACAGCACTTCACGCTGCTCGCCGTCCTTCCCCGGGGAGAGGAGCGGCTAGAGGTCTACTACAAGCGCCGGTAAACGATGTCAGAGCGTGATTGTCGCACTTGCGACAATCACGCTCCCAATGCTCGTTCGCCGGCCGTGATCGAGAACGGGGAGATAAAGATCGAAGCAAGACAAAATATCCTGATCACGCCAGTGCGGGGAGAGAAGAGAGGTGAAGACTGATGGGGCAAGCTTTGAGGACAATGACGAAGAGGCAAGAAATTCTGGTGATCCTGCTCACCATCGGTATGTTGGGCACGTTGTACTTCTACAACCTGGGCGGCTGGCTGATTGAGGACGACGAAGGGAGCTTTCTCTATCAGGCGTGGCGCGTCAGCGAAGGCGACCGACCCTATGCTGACTTCTTCACCTCTCGCTGGCCACTCTTCCTCTACACCGCCGGTACGCTGGTGAACTTATTTGGGCGTTCGATCGTGGCCATTCGCGCCGTATCCGTTCTGCTGACCCTGGCCAGTGCTTTCATCGTCTTCTTGTTGGCCCGCCGGTTCTTGCCAGCGGAAGGGGCCTGGCTGGCGATGCTCACCTTCCTGCTCCATCCGCAAGTTTTCTTCTATGGCCGACGTCTTTATCCAGAGCCCTTCATGCTCCTTTTCGTCGCGTTGGGATTGTACCTGTTCGATCGGAGCTGGCATGAGCAACGTGGCCGGTTGCTCACCGTCGCCGGCCTGTCCTTCGGCATCGCCACCCTCTACAAATTTTTGGGGCTTCTGCCACTGATTGGCTGCCTGCTGTGGGCGATCACTGACGCCTGGCGACAGCGGGCGAATTGGCGCTCGTGGATCACACGAACCGTGACGTTCCTAGCTCCCTTTGGGCTGTTAGTGGGCCTGTCATTCCTGGGTTTTATGTACTGGGAACCCTCTTTTTATTCGTCAGTGATCGGCGTAAACCTGGCTCAGGGACAGGAACTCGGGTGGACGCAAGTCCTGGTCAAGGGTGTGGTGTTTCTGCTGTCTTACCTCCTGCGTTATCTATCCCTGATGGTTTTCGTACTGCCGGCGGCGTGGACCAGTAGACGAGACAGCAGACGCGCCCTGATCTCCTGGCAATTGCCTACGGCACTGGCCTTCCTCGTTCTTCCCCGCGATCTCTTCGTGCGCCTTCTATTCTATCTAGCGCCTTCGTTAGCAATCCTTTTCGCCCTCGCCCTGGACCCGCTGCGCCAATGGGCAGGACGCTCGTTTTTGTTCGTGGCAGTCATTGGCGCCGTGCTCCTCCCCTGGACGCTGGAGGACACGATACAGGCTATGCGAACAGAAAATGACACCGCCCGCATAGTGAAACTGATACGCAATCAGACAGATGACAAAGCATACCTCATCTCCGACTATCAGGAACTCAATTTCCACGCCGCCCGCCGATCCACCTACCTGGGCGCTGAGATCTCACAGGTAGTGGTGGAAGGAGAGCAGATCACCGGCGCGCAGTTAATCGAGGAGATAAAAGAGAATCCGGTCAAGATGATTATCCTGGACGTCTCCCCGGAGACTGCGCGCCATTTGGTGAACCTGGTTGATTACGAGCAGTTTCGCTCCTACGTCGAAGAGAACTTTGAATTGCTGGGACGCTTCCCTCGCTCCCGGCAATTGCTGGAGATTTACATCCGAGACCAATAGAGCGGCGAAGCTCCGCGTTGGTCATCCCCAGCGCCCGGAAGTGGCACGCAATAACGCAGAGGATGGATTGACGTCACACGCGGCCCGGCCCACAATTGACGCCCGGCCCGCTTTGTGCTAAGATACCCCCTGTCCATAGTTATCCCATAACGCGGCCTCCTGCCGCAACCAATCCAGGGGACGTAGATGAACGCGGATGAACGCTGATTTTTACATTTTTACTGCGAAAATCTGCGTCAATCTGCATCCGAAAAATTCTTGCGCATCACGCAAATCTTGTGGGGCAATTCTATAGTGCTCTCGCTGGATCACCAAATCCAGTGAATTTCGGGGAGTGGGCTTGGATCTGGCGATCCAAAGGGACATCTTATTACCACAAAGACGCCAAGACACAAAGTTAAAATGTAACTGCTCAGGCTACTTCTGTTAGCGATTGAAATCGCCTCTAGAGGGCTTGCAGCCGAGCGTCCACCTTCGTGGACAGGTGCGTCCACGCAGGTGGACAGCCAGCTTTAGCTCCTCAGGCGCGGTTTCAACCGCTGGCCTGAGGAGTAACGTTAAAATAAAAAAGAGCCTCGTGACTTTGTGCCTTCGTGGTGAATTCTCCTGCCCATCGTGCAAGGATGTTATCGAAAAGGTACTACGGAGGACTTTTTTGTCATCTTACGCCAAACGCTGGAAGCTGCCTGAGCCAATGCCGCCTGCGTACCAAGACCGCTTTCCCGGTGTACCAGACCTTCTCGTCCGTCTGCTCTATAACCGGGGACTCACCACTCCGCCGGCTGTGCAGGATTTCCTGGGCACGCCTACGTTGGGAACCACCCCTTTCCGCCTGCCGGGGATGCACAAGGCGGTGAACCGTCTGCGGCAGGCCATCCGCGCCGGGGAGAAGATCGCGGTCTACGGCGATTTCGACGCGGATGGGGTATCGGCCACCGCCGTGCTCGTGGAGACTTTGCAGGCTCTGGGTGCGGACGTGCGTCCCTACATCCCCCACCGCGTGGACGAGGGATACGGCCTGAACCTGAACGCGCTGCGCAAGCTCTACCGCGCCGGTGTGCGCCTGGTAGTCACCGTGGACTGCGGCATCCGCTCCGTGGCCGAGGTCGAGGCCGCGCAACGCGGGATGGACTTGATCATCACCGACCACCACTCGGTTGGCTCCGAGCTACCGCCCGCCGTGGCCATTATCAACCCCAAGCTCCCCGATAGCTCTTACCCATTCCAGGACATGGCCGGCGTCGGCGTGGCTTTCAAGCTGGCCCAGGCTCTCCTGCTCGCCCACCGGAAGATGGAAGGCCAGCCACCATTGGCAGCGGAAGATTTATTGGACCTGGTAGCCCTGGGCACGGTGGCGGACATCGTTCCCCTGCTGGGCGAGAACCGCGACCTGGTCCGCCTGGGTCTGGCCCGCCTCAACGACCCGCAGCGACCGGGGTTGAAAGCACTGATGGCCAAAGCCGGGGTGCGGCCAGGGGAGGTCACGGCGACGACCATCGGCTACGTGCTGGGCCCCCGCCTGAACGCGGCCGGTCGCTTGGCCGATGCCATGACCAGCTACCAGCTCCTCGTCACCCGCGACCCCGCTGAGGCCGAACGGCTGGCCGCGAAATTGGACGAGACCAACCGCCGGCGACAGAAATTAACCGCCGAGGCCCTGGAACAAGCCCGCGCCCAGGTGCTAGCCGAGGTCACGGAAGCCCCCCTCCTCTTCGCCTCGGGCGAGAATTTCCTGCCGGGCATCGTCGGGCTGGTGGCCGGTCGCCTGACCGAGGAGTTCTACCGTCCGGCCGTGGTGGTGGAGGTGGGCGCGGAGCAGAGTCGAGGTTCCTGCCGCAGTATCCCCGATTTTCACATCACCGCCGCCCTGGACCGCTGTCGCGACCTGTTGGTGCGTCACGGCGGTCACGCGGCAGCGGCCGGGTTCACCGTGGAGAACACCAACCTGGAGCCGCTGCGTGACCGTCTGCGGGCCATCGCCGAGGAGGAACTGGCCGGCAAAGAGTTATTACCTACCCTGGTAATTGATGCCGAGGTCGCTCTGAGCGAGATGGACTGGGCCACGCAAGCCCTGCTGGAGCAGATGGAGCCCTGTGGCAGCGAGAATCCCGCCCCGCTTTTTCTCAGCCGGGGGGTGACCGTGCGCAACTGCCGCCCGGTCGGCGCGGACGAACAGCATCTGAAGCTGACGTTGAGCGACGGGCGGGTGATTTGGGATGCAATCGCCTTTCGCCAGGGAATACCAGAAGGAGGAATGCCCGAACGCATTGACGTGGTCTACTCCCTGGAGGCGCGGGAGTGGAACGGGGAAAAGCGCCTGCAATTGGTCGTCGAGGACTTCCGGCCGGCGGAATAGGCTGGAGCAGCGCAGAGGAGGACAATGGAGCTACAACACATCGCGGACAACGTGTACTACCTGGCCAGCGTGATCAACATCGGGGTGATACGCGGTGACGACGACCAGGTAGTGCTCATTGACTCCGGCATTGGCGACCGCTCCGCGCGCCGCATCCTGCGCGTTCTGCAAGCCGAGGGTCTGCGCCCGGTAGCGGTGTGCAATACCCACGGCCACGGTGATCACGTGGGCGGAAACGCTTACCTGGTGGAGCACGCCGGGGTGCGCGTGTACGCGCCACTGTACGACAGCACGATAATCCGCCAGCCCATCTGGAGCACGCTCTGCATGTTCGCCGGGGCCGAGCCCATCCACGAACTCGCAGTCCCGCGTTTCTCGGCGCGCCCCTCGCCGGTGGACGTGATAGTCACCGAGGGGAAGTTGTCCATTGCCGGGACGACCATAGAGGCCATTCCCATGCCCGGCCACACCGGGACGCACACTTGTTACCGGGTCGGACGGGTGCTCTTCCTGGGCGATCTCCTCTCCAGCGAGGTGGAGCTGGAACGCTCTAAAATCTCCTACGCCTACAGCGTGACCATGCGCCTGGAGAGTCTGGCCCGGTTGCCTACCATCGAGGCGGATTATTATCTGCCGGCGCACGGCGGCCTGCGCCAGGACATCGGCCCGCTCCTCGAGCTGAACGTCGCCCGCGTGCGGGAGACGCTGGATTTCATCAGGGAGTATCTGGCCCGTGGCCGGGCGGAGGCGACGGACATCGTGGCAGCCGTAGCGGATCATTTCGGGCTGGATATCGGCCGCGTGCGCGAGTATTTTCAGATTCATCCCACTATCTATGCTCACCTCAGTTACCTGCACAATCGGGGTGAGATTGATTTCGAGCTGGAGGGAAATCGCCTGTGGTGGGTTGCAGGTGCCGGGCACTTGTGAAGTGCCCGGCACCTCAATACTAGACAGGGGACGTATTTTGGGCTATAATCCGAACTATGCTTATCCGCTGACAGTTCTTGAAGAAGGAGGCCAAAGATGGACCTGAAGTTCACTGAAGAGCACGAGATGATGCGCAAGATGGTGCGGGACTTCGCCGAGAAGGACGTAGCCCCCCTTGCAGCGGAGCTGGACGAGAAAGGGGAGGTGCCTTTCGAGAATATCAAGACCATGGGCCGGCTGGGCCTATTGGGTCTGACCGCCCCAGAGGAATACGGCGGCTGTGGGGCAGATACCATCAGCTACGTGATCGCCATCGAGGAGCTGTCCAAGGCCTGCGCCAGCACAGCTATTGTGATGGCCGTGCAGAACTCGCTGGTCAATTACGGACTGACCAAGTTCGGCACCGAGGAGCAGAAGCAGAAATACCTGACCAAGCTGGTGACGGGTGAATGGATCGGGGCCTTCGCTCTCACCGAACCGGGAGCGGGGTCAGACGCGGCGGCACAACGGACGACGGCTGTACGCGATGGCGACTTTTACGTGCTCAACGGCACTAAGCACTTCATCACCAATGGCGGGTTCGCCGACGTGGTCATCGTCTTCGCTATGACAGATAAGAGCCGTGGCTCGCGCGGAATATCGGCTTTCATCGTGGAGAAGACCTTCCCTGGGTTTTCGGTGGGAAAAGAAGAGAATAAGATGGGCATCCGGGGCACGAACACCAGCGAGCTTATTTTCGAGGATTGCCGTGTGCCGGCGGAGAATTTGTTGGGAAAAGAGGGGCAGGGTTTCAAGATCGCCATGATCGCGCTCGATGCAGGGCGCATCGGGGTTGGAGCCCAGGCGGTGGGCATCGCCCAGGCCGCCTTCGAGGCGGCGGTGGAGTATGCCAAGACCCGCGAGCAATTCGGTGGCCCCATCTCTCGCCTGCAGGCCATTCAATGGATGATCGCCGACATGGCCACTCGCATTGAGGCAGCACGGCTGCTGGTGTACAACGCCGCATTGAAAAAGGACTCCGGCGAGCGCTTCACCAAAGAGGCAGCGATGGCTAAGCTCTACGCCTCGGAGACGGCGGATTTCGTGGTGGACCGCGCGCTGCAGATTCACGGTGGGTACGGTTACATGAAGGAGTATCCGGTGGAGCGCTATTATCGCGACGCGCGCATCACCCGCATCTACGAGGGCACCAACGAGATACAGCGGCTGGTCATTGCCCATCAGGTGTTGCGGTAGGACGGCGGATTGCAGGATAATGTATAAGGATTCATGTGGCGCGAAGCCGCCACATAATCCAGAGTTGGGCAACTTTTGGATGATAAATCACGGACGTTACTACTCAGGCCAGCGGTTGAAACCGCGCCTGAGGAGCTAAAGCTGGCTGTCCACCTGCGTGGACGCACCTGTCCACGCAGGTGGACGCTCGGCTGCAAGCCCTCTAGAGGCGATTTCAATCGCTAACAGAAGTAGCCTGAGCAGTTACTCACAGGCTTGAGGAAGGCGATATGAGTACTACGATAGCACGAATGACAAAAGCCGAATTCAAAGAGATGACCGAGGACATTATTGAGCAGAAGTTAATAGAATTACTTGGCGACCCCGATGAAGGTCTTCCGAACTTCTGTTTTGGGCAATAATTTTTTGCGTTCAATACACATTGAACACCAGACTGGAAGTCTCCCGCTTGGGTGTTGACGAGCCGTTGCCGGGCTGCCTGGGGCTAAACCCCCTGAGCAGCCGTGAGAACGAAATGCCCCCCCATACGCACAAGATCACTGCCCTGACCCAAAAGAGTTATGCCCTGGAGCAGGCGGGCGAGATCGGCGCTGCATTACAACTGGCGCGCCAGGCGCTGGAACGGGCACGTGCTGCTGGTATGCCGGCCGAGCTGGCTGCCGCGCTGGTCTGCACCGCCCATAGCCTGCACCACCTAGGGCATTACGGAGAGGCGCGAGACCTGGCCGAGGAAGCCCTGACCCACGCCGCGCCGATCTCGCGCACCCGCGCCGATGCCCTGCGGATCCTGGGCAGTTGCGCCCACGAGACCGGCAACCTGGAAGCCGCCGAGCGGTTCTACCATCTCAGCATCGACGTGGCCCGCCAACTGGGGTACCATCGGGCTTTGCAGAGTTGCCTCCACAGCCTGTCCGCCTGCGTCTACATCCCGCGCGGACAGTTCGAGCTCGCCCTGGCCGCCGACGAAGAGGCGCTGCGCCTGGCGCTCGACCGGGATATGGCAGAGATGGTCTGGTTCCCCCTGGCGACGATGGGCTGGGTCTATTGGGTGACCGGACGGCGGGCGCGCGCTCTCGCCATCGTGGAGCAGATGAGCCATCACGTGCAACCGGGGTCGCTGGCCGAGGGATATTACCATTGCCTGCGGGCCGACCTGGCCCAGGACGGCCAAGACCCCGATTCGGCGCCGGAACTATACAGGCGGGCGCGCGCCATCGCCGAGACCGTGGGCGACCCGGGCCTGAACGCCGAGCTGCGCGTGGGATTGAGCCGCTATCACCGCGCCGCCGGCAACCCCTCTGCGGCTTATGATTGGGCCGACGACGCCCTGACCATCGCCCAGCGGGCAGGGAACCGTGATTTGCAAGGCTGGGCGCTCATCGAGCGGGCCCGCGCCGCCTGGGAAAAGGACGACCTCGCCGCCGCCGAGTCCGATCTGAAAGCGGCCATCGCCGTTTTGCGACCGATGCAGGCCAACTTCGACCTGGCGCGGGCCTACTTTTTCCTGGCCGCACTCCTCCACCAGCTCCTCGACAAGGCTCAGAATGGACAAAGGCACGCTGAGGCTGAATCCGCCTGGCTCGCCGCCGCCTCCCGCATCGTCAGTGGAGGGTATGCTTTCCTGCTGGAGCGAGAGCGGGCGCTGGCCTTTCCCCTGCTGGCCGCCCACCTGGATAGCGACGCCTCCGACGTAGCCAACGTCTCTGCCCGCCTGTTGACCCAACTGGCAAGTGTACCTCCACCACCTCTGCGCGTCCATACCCTGGGCCGCTTTGAGGTGTGGCAGGGAAAGCGCCTCATCGAGGAGCATGCCTGGCGGCGACGGCGGGCCGGAGAGCTGTTCCGGTTGCTGCTGGTCAGCCCTAGCTGGACTATCTCCCGTGACCAGGTGCTCGAAGCCCTGTGGCCCAACAAATCGCCCGCCTCGGCCCGTTCTCTCTTTCACCAGGCGACGTCGGCGTTGCGCCGGGTGCTGGAGCCGGACCTTCCGGACCGGTTCCCCTCCCGCTACCTGACGGTGGAGGCGGGACAGGTAGCCCTCCATTTGCCCACCGGATCGTGGGTGGATTTTATGATTTTCGAGGAGCACGTCAAAGACCGAGACTGGGAGGCTGCGCTGGCGCTTTACCAGGGTGACTTGTTCCCCGGCGACCTGTACGCCGATTGGGCGGCAGCGTGGCGGGAGTGGTTGAAACAACACGCCATTCAGGCAGCTCTGGTCGTGGCGCGTGAGGCGCTGGCGATGGGCAACCCGGACGAGGCGTTGAGCGCCTGCCACCGCGCCCTGGCGCTGGAGCCGTGGCAGGAGGAAGCGGTGCTGCTGGGGATGCAGGCCTGCGTCGCGCAGAGCGACCGGGCCGGAGCCCTCCGGCTCTACCTGGCCCTGGAGCGCAGCCTGCGGGAGGACCTGGGCATTGCTCCCCAGGAGAAGGTACAAAGGTATTACCGGTCGCTGCTTGGAAAATAAACTCGATTCCACCCAACCGCCGGGGCGCAACCCCCGGCGGTTTTGCTTTTCTGTCAGCCTGGTGTCAGTCACCCCTGCTATACTCAGTACTTGAGAAAAGTCGGTGCTACTGCCGCGTCGCCTGGACGTGAACGTCCAGGCTGAGCAGGCGAAGAGTGCTGAAGCACCCTTCGCCAACGTG
>JAGGZG010000323.1 GCA_021162125.1 Anaerolineae bacterium | reverse complement strand
GTCGCACTTAAGTTGACGTATGTGCCCCAGCGGGACCAGGAGACCCGCACCGGGCACCAAGTGGGGCGTATTTTACCACACTTTGCACCTGGGTTCAAGAAACTTGGGGGTGTCCGAAAATTCACCACAAAGGCACCAAGACACCAAAAAATCGAGGGGTTACTTGCTCTTTAATGTTACTTTGTGCCTCTGTGTCTTGGTGGTTGATACCTTCATCTTAGCCTTTCAGACACGCTCTTACACGTAGTGGTCGCGGTTTCCATAATGCTGCGAAATCAGGTAGTCTCCCGGTAACGTGTTGGCCGCTCAGACCCGCTCGGACGTGGAACGTCCGGGCTACGAGATGCAAGGCCCTCCGGAGCCCCCGAAGGGGGCTTCCCACCTCGTAGCCGGGCGCTAAACCGCCCGGCGGGGCGGACGAGGGGCACCAACACACAAGAGGGAGATGCTCGAAATCAGGATCGCGTGATATAGCGCGGCCCTGAGCTCATCGCGGAACTCAGGGCCGAGTGCCTGGAACTGGAGAGCCCCGTTTTTTCCAAGAAAACGGGGCTCTGGGAACGGTGTTAGCCTGCCAGCGAGTACTGTATGGTCTCCCCTCGGTAACGAATCGTGAAGGATAGCTTTTTCCAGTGAGGGGGCAGGCAGGGGTGCACCACCGGGCCCTGCGGGGTGAGCTTGAGCCCGGCGAAGCCGAAGACTACCGCCTGCCACAATCCGCCAGCCGAGGCAGCGTGGATACCAGCGCCAGCGTTGCCCCGCACGTCGCACAGGTCAGCACGCGCGGCGCGCATGAAATGCTCGTAGGCCCTATCCACCTCCCCTACCTGGCAACCTACGATGGCGTGCACAGTCGGACCGAGGGACGAGCCAAAGGCGTGGTCGGTGCGCGGCTCGTAGTAATCCCAATTCGCCCGCTTGGTAGCTTGATCGTACTCGTCGCCCAGCATATAGAGCAGCATCAGCACGTCGGGTTGCTTGAGCACCTGCACCTTCTGTGCCCCCTCGACGCCCAGCAATTCCTGCACCGACCTGGTACGCGGCTCCAAGCTCGCCAGGTCGAGGTCCTCCAGATCAAAGAAGCCATCGAACTGCTCCATCAACCCGCTCTCGGGATCGTGAGCAACGTAGATGCGATCAATCACGTCCTCCCAGTGAGCCAGCCGTTCGGGGGTCAGGTCCAGCCGTCGCTCCAGATCGGTCGCTTTGTCGGGATGGGCCCGTCGCAGCCAGGACAGGGTGTCCAGCGCGGTACGCAGATGCCACTGCACCATGCGGTTGGTGAAGACCGAGTTGTTCACGTGGTCGTGGTTCTCGTCGGGGCCGATGACGTCGTTGATCTCGTAGCAGCCTTTGCCGGCGTTGAACTCGACGCGACTACCCCAGAAGACTGCCGTGTCCAGGATAATCTCGGCACCGTAGTTGACGAAGAAGTCATCGTCGCCGGTCACCTGCCAGTACTGCCACACGGCGTAAGCCACGTCAGCCGAGATGTGCTGCTCGATCTCCCCACACCAGATGCGCACCACCCCGCCGTCGGCCAGGGGCACCCAATGGGGCGTGGTCTCCTCGCCGCTGGGCACGCTCTCCCAGGGGTACATCGCCCCTTCGTAACCAGCTTGCCGCGCTTTGTCCCGCGCACCGGGCAGAGTGTGATAGCGATACATGAGCAGGTTGCGGGCCAGGTGAGGTTGGGTGAAAGCCAGGAAGGGCACGATGAAAATGTCGGTGTCCCAGAACACGTGCCCCCGATAGTCGAAGCCGCTCAGGGTCTTGGCCGGGATGCTCACCCGCTCGTCGTGGCGCGGGGTAGCGATGAGCAACTGGAAGAGGCTGAAGCGCAGGGCGAGCTGTGCCTCGTCGTCCCCCTCGATGACCACGTCGCAGGCCCGCCAGTACCGATCCCATTCGGCCACGTGCTCGGCCCGCAGCGCGTCGTAGCCACGGGCGACGGCCTCGTCCAGCTTCTCCAGCACCGCCGTGGCCGGGACGCCGGTATCGCGGGAGGTGTACATCGCCACCAGCTTGGTGGCGGTGGCCGTCTGCCCCGGCGACAGGTGGAAACGGGCGGTAACCTGTGGACAGTTGGGACAATCGCGGGAAACGTAGCTCACGCCCTCCACGCCCTCGACGGCCAGGTACACGGCCTGGCAGAGATCAACGCCGCTGGTGCGGGTGCGGCTGTGCAGGGTGGCGGACTGCGGCGTGGGGTGACTCTGGGCCACGTACCGCCAGTGCAGCAGGCCCACCTCGCCAGGCTGGATGGGGCAGGGATTTTCCACCAGGCCATCCAGTCCGGCACGCAGTTCTATTTCCCCGCTAAAGTCCAGCGCCGTAACGCTGTAGCGGATGGCGCACAGGTGCTCGTCGGCCAGGCTGGCCCAGCGTTCGATGGCGATGTCTACGCTGTGCCCGCCGGGACTGCGCCAGCACAGTTCGCGCGTCAACACCCCGGTGCGCAGGTCCAGCGTGCGCCGGTAGTTTGTCACCGCGCCACGATTCATCGCAAACCGCTGCCCCTCGACGAGGAGGTAGAAGGGCAGCCAGTCAGGAGCATTGACCAGCTCGGTGTGAACGATCGGCGCGTCGTCAAACACGCCGTGGATGAGCGTCGCCTGCCGGTCACCCGGGTAACGCTCCTCAAAAGTTCCCCGCGTGCCCAGGTAGCCGTTGCCGATGGTGAAAATTGTCTCGTGATGGTGCTGGCGTTCTGCCTGGAATGTGTCCTCGTGCACCAGCCAGGTGTGATCCATCCTTATCCTGCCTCCGTAGGCTATGAGCTGAAAACAAGTCATTGTTATTGATGGGCCTGCCGGCCAACCAAGCGTGTTGCGTGTTACGTGTTGCGTAGAAACCGTTCTCGCTAACACGAACCACGCAACACGCAACACGAAATACGTGCGTCTCGCCCCATTTTTACAAACCCAAGCTGCACTCAGTGAAAACTTACAGCATCCACTCCATCTCGTCCAAGCGGCTCACGACCCAGTCGGCACCGGCTGCCTCCAGGCCAGCCTGGTCATCGAAGCGGGCCACGCCGATGCAGGCCATGCCGCCCGCCTTGGCCGCCTGCACGCCGGAGACGGCATCCTCGACGACGACGCAGTCCGCGGGTGGCAGGCCCAGATCGCGAGCAGCGCTAAGGAAGATCTCGGGGTGGGGCTTGCCCTGGGCGAAGGTCCGCCCGCACAGGTTGGCGTCGAACAGGTCAATGAGCATCGTGTCCGGCCCCACGAAGTCGTAGCGCAGCCCTTCCGCCTGGCAGAAGGCCGCCAGGGAGACCCGCCTCAGCATGGCGTTGGCGTTCTTCGAGGAAGAGGCCGCCGCCAGCCTGTACCCTTTCGACCGGGCGAGCAAGGCGAAGCGCAGCGCGTCATCGTAGGCCGAGAATTCCCCGCGCTCGTTGAGCGAGATGATGAGCTCCTGCTTGCGCTCGGCCAGACGCCGGGCGCGAGCGCCGTCGGGATCGGGCACGTGGAAGCAGGCCAGCAGCGATTGTGCCCCGCTCAGGCGCGGCTTACCCGCCACGTGGGTTTGATACAGCGCGTTCGTGTACTTATCCGGCGCGTAGCTCGTGACGGGTAGGACGTCCTGCCACTCGGTCTCCATGAGCAGCCGCAGCGTCTCCCCCCACGCCCGCTCGTGCGGCGAGTCCACCAGCACGCCGTCTACGTCGAAAATCAATCCGCGCACGTTTCCTCTCCTGAGCTTACCCGTGCCGGGCGTAGTCGAGCAGATCGTCGAAGGGGACTGTCGCCAGGCCGATCACGCGGTCGGCGCCGCCGTAGTAGACATAGACCGTGCCATCCACCACCGGGTTGGCGTCCGAAAAAACCACGTTGGACACGTCGCCTTTGAGCTCCCACGGCTCCTGTGGCTCGAAAATCGGCTCGGCGGGGCGGTGGATGACGCGCGCTGGATCGTCCGTGTCCAGCAAGCACACGCCCAGCCGGTACACGTGATCGTGGTCGTAGGCGTGATAGATGACCAGCCAACCGTGTTCTGTGGGGATGGGCACACCGCCCGCGCCGATGCGGTTGCAGTCCCACCAGTTATCCTCGCGCGGCCCCATGAAAGGCTGGAAATCCTTCCACGTTTTCAGGTCGTCGCTGTAGGCCAACCACATACCGGGCGGGCGGCGGTGGAACGCGACGTAGCGGCCCTTGACGCGGCGCGGGAACAGGACGTGGTCCTTGTTGTCCTCGCCCGTCACCAGCGGGCCGATGCGCTCCCAGGTGACGAGGTTCGTGCTGCGGGCGAACATCGGGGTGATGCCCCGTGGCGAGTAGGCGGTGTAGGCCATGATGAACTGATCCTCGATCTCGGTCACGCGGGGATCCTCTACGCCCCAGGTCTCCAACTCGTCGGCCGGCGTGAGCACCGGCCGCTCCAGCCGGTTGAAGCTCACCCCGTCGGCGCTGACCGCGTAGCCGATGGTGCTCACGTAGTCCACCCCCTGGGCGCGATAGAGCATGTGGAACAGGCCCTGGTGATGCACGACGGCGCAGTTGAACACGTTGAGCGCCTCCCAATCGTGCAGCGGGTTGGGTTTGAGGATAGGATTAGCCGGGTGACGTTGTAGTTGCAGAGTTTTCTTCATCAGGATGTGCTCCTCTTGTCCGCCAGGCCGCCAGCCGGTTCAAGACGGCGTGGTTGCCCAACAGGGCCAAAAAGACAACGGTGATAACTCCCCAGGGCGCGAAAAGCAGGCTGCTGAGCAAAGCCACGAGCAGCGCCAGCCCGAAAAGCGTGACCGAAAAACTCCGGTTGCCGGCGAACATCACAAAAGCGTTGCGCAGTGCCAGGCGCAGGCTGGGCCGCTTCTGCTCCAGCAGCAACGGGAAGGCGTAAAGCAACAGAAAGGCCCACAGGAACAGCAGCGCCAGGAAAAAGCCCTGGATGAAAACGACGTAATCGGCGCTGGAGAGACTGCCCACCAGCACGACGTCGCCACCCAGGATGAAAAAGCCCGCCCCGGCAACGATGGCCCACAGCCAGCTCCGCCAGAAGTAGCGCCGGAAGCCCTCGAAGAAATCGTGCAGGCCAGCGTCCTGGTCACGGGCCAGGCGGTAGGTCAACACGAAAAGCCCGGCCGTGGCCGGTGGCCCGCTGACCAGCAGCAAGTTCAGCGCGACCCACAGGATGTTGACCATCGCCAGCAGATAGAGCCGGTTCCACACGTCGCTCAGTGTTTTCCGAAAGACTCTCCAGGCATCAGACATTTCTCTTCTGTGTCCCCACTGGTAGGGGCCGCCCCTGCGGTCATAGGCATCAAGCTAAGGAGTCGTTCAAGAATAACTTCGGAGTTTTGTGGTAAAATGCTCCTGCCTATATCAAGCCAGGAGGAGCAGGCAAATGCCACAAAGACCCGTTCATCAGTGTGAATGTGCACGTTGTCAATCTGGAGAAGATCACCCCGACAAGATTCTGCACCATCAGATGAATGTCTTCTTCAGCCGGTTGGACGAGCAACAGCGCCGGTGGTACGCGGCGCTGGAGGCGCACCGGCTGGGTCGTGGAGGTGTCACGCTGGTTTCTCAAATCACGGGGATCCACATGGACACCATCCGCCGGGGACGAGAAGAACTTGAGAAAGACCTGGAGGGTCGTCCCGTAGACCGCATTCGCTTGCCAGGTGGTGGACGAAAACGCCTTGAAGAGAAAACGCCCACCATTGTCCCCACGCTGGAATCGGTGGTGGAAGACGGTATCGGAGGCGATCCTATGGGTACCAAGATATGGGTATCTCATAGCCTCCGCCACTTGAGCCAGGAACTGGAGGGGCGTGGGTTTTCAGTCGGCTGGGTGACCACCGGTCGCCTGCTGCGCGATTTAGATTACTCGCTCCTGGCAAACTGCAAACAGTTCACGGGCGATCCACACCCAGACCGGGACCTGCAATTCCGCTACATCGCTCGCGTCAAGCGTTTGTTCTGGGAAGCAGGTTATCCGGTCATCTGCGTGGATGCCAAGAAAAGAGAACTGATAGGCAACTTCAAGAACCCAGGGCGTGTGTGGTGTCAGGAAGCGGAGATCGTCAATGTCTACGATTTCCGAACCGATGCTGTGGGAGTGGCAATACCTTATGGCATCTATGATCCTCTCCACAACTACGGGGCTGTGTATGTGGGAACCTCTGCCGAAACCGGAGAGTTCGCGGTGGACGCAATCGGCATGTGGTACGAGGACCCTGATCGCCCCACTTTCCCTCGTGAGGATAAGGTGCTGATCCTATGCGACGGGGGAGGGAGCAACGGATATCGACCACGCTTATGGAAACGGCAACTTCAGGTCCACCTGGCGGATCGGCTTGGGATCGAGATCATGGTGTGCCACTACCCCACAGGGGCTTCCAAATGGAATCCGATCGAACACAGACTGTTCAACCACATCAGCCTCAACTGGGCCGGGAAGCCATTGCGCACCTATGAGATTATGCTGGGTTACATCCAGGGTACGACCACTACCACTGGCTTGAAGGTCAAAGCTAAACTAGTAGACCGTACCTATCAGACCGGCATCAAGGTCTCAGATGCTGAAATGGCTTCACTCAATCTGATCCGGCGACCTGTGTGTCCAAAGTGGAACTACATCATCAGGCCACGGTGAACGCCCATGTGGAGGACTTGTTAAAGTACGAAGTTATTTTTGAACAGCTCCTAAACTTAAAACGAGCTGTTTTCTAACAAGTAAGCGGGGGATTGATGCGTGTTCTGGTACTCAACTATGAATTCCCGCCTATAGGCGGCGGGGGGGGAGAAGTTTCCAAAAGTATAGCCCGTTATCTGGTGAAGTCAGGCGTCGAAGTCACGATCCTGACAGCGCATTGGGGAGACCTCCCTCACTATGAGCGCGTAGATGGTTATACTGTCTACCGTACGCCAAGCCTGCGGCGGCGTCCAGATCGTTGCACCATCAAAGAGATGTTTGCTTTCCTCATCTGTAATATCGTACCCAGCCTGCGGCTGGCGCGAGAATGGAGTCCAGACATCGTACACGCTCACTTCGCCGTGCCAGTCGGCCCTTTAGCCTATCTGATCAAGAAGCTCTACGGTATTCCGTACATCATCACCCTTCACGGAGGAGACGTACCAGGCTTCGATCCCAGACAGACAGATCACTGGTATCGTTTCCTGTTACCTCTCACCCAGCCCATTTGGCATCAGGCCTCGGCTGTGGTGGCGGTCAGTCCCGGCTTGCGCGACTTGGCACAGCGGTCGTATCCCAATACCCCCGTGTCCGTAATCCCAAACGGCATAGATTGTGAGTACTTCAAACCACTAGATCACCCTCCTGACGTTTCAGGAAAGGTGATCCTGCTTTTTGTAGGGCGCATTGCCGAACAGAAAGGCCTGACTTACCTGATTCAGAGCCTTCCTGCACTGCGTAGTCGCACCTCGATGCCGTTTGAGTTGAGAGTGGTAGGAGATGGTCCACTGCGCGCCGATATGGAAGCATTGGCGGAAAGCCTGGGGGTCTCAGACTGCGTCTATTTCACGGGCTGGGTGCCTCAGTCCCAGGTGCGCGATTGGTTGCAAAAAGCAGATATCTTCGTCCTGCCTTCACTAATGGAAGGTCTGTCTATCGCCCTACTCCAGGCGATGGCTTGTGGATTACCGGTGGTCACCAGTGATGCGGTAGGCAACCGAGAAGTTGTGGGCAATGGGCAAAATGGATTTCTGGTGCCTGTGCGTGATGTTCGAGTATGGGTAGAGGCTTTGGCAACTCTGATCGAGGATCGGAAATTGCGCTGGCGGATGGGGCGACGCAGCCGGGAATTGGTCGCGAAATATGACTGGCATGCTGTCAGTCGAGCGTATCTACAACTGTTCGAAATGCACGTGGCTAAGGACGAAGCCATTATTCATCCGGAGAAATGCGAAAGCCTTGGCAGATAGAGTTAAAATCCTTCACCTTATTGATCATCTAGCATCTGGAGGAGCACAGGAAGTTATACTTGGCTTAGCACGCTATTTGGATCGTGCGCAGTTCGATATGCACGTCTGGTGTTTGCATGGGCACGGCTCTTATCTGAAAGAACTCCAGTCGCTTGGTGTGAAGGTCAGAAGCCTCAGCCCGTGGAAATTCAACCCTTTGCTCCCACTATGGT
>JAGGZG010000008.1 GCA_021162125.1 Anaerolineae bacterium | reverse complement strand
TCCCAGTAGAGAAGTAGCTTGCGCAGCATGTGTACCTGGTCTGCATCGGATAGCTCGTATGGCATGGGGTTCTTCTTCTCCTCTCCTCAGTTGTTTTCTGTCGTGGTAGACATTGTACCCCAAAGCGCTTGAGTGGTCAAGGGGGGAGGGGGCACTTTTCTTTTATGCGTAGTTGGGGTACAATATAGCGCGTGTCCGCGAGTTCTATGAGCTCTGTTCTTCGCATAGTCACACCAATTTCCGCAGTAACATTTGGAAATGTGACTGTAATGGACAATACGCTATGCGAAATGGCACTGGGGCGCAGTATCCGATTTGCGATCTGCTGCCTGATTTACGCTTTTGAGTTTTGGGTCTCTGGGAGTTTGCAGGGGTGACGTATCGGAGTCCCCAACTTGTTCGGCTTCTTTGCGCCACGCCCCCAACAAGTTGGGGAGTTCAGCCCTTGACCCTGTGAAATCCCAAAGAGCCTGAGTTTTAAGGAGGAGGTGGGGTAGGTGAACCCAGAAACAATCTCCTGGGAAGAAGTGAAATCCCTGCAACGGCGTAATCGGGAACTTGAGGCGCTCAATACTATCGCTGCCACAGTCAGCGCATCCCTGGAATTGGACAATCTGCTCGACGCCGCCTTGTCTCAGACTTTGGAACTGACCGGTTTCGATGCCGGCGGGGTCTATCTCCTCGACGCGCAGACCCTGACCCTGCGCACATATCGTGGCCCAACACGAGAACATGCCCATCTGAACAAACAAATCAGCCTGGAGAACCAGGCCCTGGCTCGAATTGTGCTCGCCGACACTCCCACACACTTCAGCGAAGTCAACGAAAGTGCCGCTTGTGGCGGGCCCCGTCTAATCACCGGAGTTTCCAGGGAGCGAGGCCAGACCACCCAGGGTAGGCCCCGGCAGACGGTCCCTCTTACTTCGCTCCTTCCTGAACCACACGCGGATGTGCAGGCTGTGACTTTCATTCCCCTGCGAGCCAAAGGCAAAACCGTAGGCCTGATGAGTATCTCCACGACGCACAGCAAGCCCACGCTCAGTGCATTGAACATCGATACCCTGGCAGCCATCGGTAACCAGATCGGGATCGCCATTGAAAACGCCCGACTGTACGAGGCCGAGCGCCAGGCTCACCAGACGGCCACTACCTTGCGCCAGACGCTGACCGCCGTGACCTCCACACTGGAGCTAGACGAAGTTCTATCTTTGGTGCTGGAACAATTGGTACACGTGGTGGCCTACGATAGCGCAGCCGTTATGCTGCTCGCAGATAACGGTTTCGACGTTCTTCTGGCCAAGGGGCAGCTGGGCAAAGAAAAACGCCAGCACACCGCCGTACCCTTCACCAAGAGAAAAGCGGCCTGGCGAGTAACCCAGGAGCGAAAGCCCCTCGTCCTGCCCGACGTGTACCAGGCCGCCGAATGGACGGCGGTAGAGAAGATGCGTTACATACGCTCCTGGGTAGGGGTGCCCCTGGTCATCCGCGATGAAGTGATTGGGGTACTGACCGTGGACAAGACCGAGCCCAACTACTACGACGAGCACCACGTCGAGCTGCTGCAGGCCTTTGCTAACCAGGTCACGCTGGCGATTGAGAACGCCCGGCTGTACGAGACCATCAGGCGGGAGCTGGCGGAGCGGACTACTCTGTACGAAGTTGCTCGCGCCATGGGCTCGACCCTGGACCTGAACACCATCTTGGAAACCGTGCTGGACGAGGCAATCCGCGCCACCGGGGCTGAGCGTGGCTACCTCGTGTTCCGTGACGAAGAGACGGGAGACATGGTCCCCTGCGTCGCTCGGAACCTGGACCAGGCGACCATCGCCGGGGACGATTTCCAGGTCAGCCGCACAATCGTCGAGCGCGTGGCGACCAGCGGTAAGCCCATCTTGACCGTAAACGCTAAAGAAGACCCTCGTTTCGCCAGGCAGCCCAGCGTGATCACCTACGGACTGCGGTCTATCTTATGCGTACCGCTTCTGGGGAAAGGCCAGACAATAGGCACGCTGTACCTGGACAACCGGCTGAAAACCGGACAGTTCAGCCAGCGCGATCTCGATTTACTGACCGCCATTGCCAGCCAAGCGGCCACGGTCATTGAGAACGCCATGCTTTACGAGCGATTGAAGCAGACAAACTGGCAACTGGCTCAAAAAATGGAGGAGGTCAATCGCGCGTATGAACAGTTGCAGGCAACCCAGGCCCAATTGATCCGGGCCGAGAAGCAGGCGGCCGTCGTAGAACTGGCCGGGGCGACCGCCCACGAATTGAACCAGCCATTGACCGTGCTACAGGGTCTCGCCACACTGCTCACCAACGAGGTCGAGGAGAACAGCCGTCTGTGGCATGACTTGCAAGCAATAAGAGAAGCCACCATGCGAGCCGCCGAGATTGTGCGCCGCCTCGGCAGGATCACTTCCTACGAGACCAAGCCATACGTTGGTAGTACCCGCATCATTGACCTCGAACGCGCGGCAGGCGGAGATACATTAGCGGAACACACTCAGGACAGCAATTGATCGAAAGGGCGGTATGGTTCAAAATTCCAGCCGCCCGGCAACTCAGGTGACTGTCAGGTGACTGACTGTCACCTCGGAGGTGACAGTCACCTGAGGGTAGGGGATACCCTCCCGATTTTAAAATTCCACTATGGTTCGCACAAGAATTATTTAGCGAATCATACATAACCGACCGCCAGCTGCTTGTTTCTCGTTGCTAGGCCTTGTAACAAGACTCCCTGAAGCCCAGCTCAGTCCAAACTTCCCACCCCTCGCTGCATTCCAGCTCAGCCAGCTCAGAATGACCCACGCCAGCTTACGTCTGACAGACAGTGTACTGTAACGAGCAACGGGCCACCAGCAACAGCCACTTGCAACCAGTGGCGAGCCTCGTTTGCTTTCCCCCCTGTTGTATGCTAGAATATGACAAGCGCACGATAATCATAAGGCTAGTATAATTATGTCGAGTTAGTCCAAAGGACTGGTAACGTGACCCGAAAATTATTTTCCTTTCGTGTTGTCATATTCATTGCGATAGCCATATTTGTTGTCAGTGGCTCCTACTGGATGGGCACGCTCAGCCGCTCAACCTGGTGCCAGAGTTCAACCAAGGTGCCAGAGTTCAAGATATTCTGGGAAGCCTGGTCCCTGGTGGAGAAGAACTTCTATGGCGAGCTGCCTCCCCCGAAGACGATGACTTACGCCGCGCTTCGCGGCGCACTGAGCGCCCTGAACGATCCATATACCACCTTCGTCGAGCCCCAGCCACGCCAGCTTGAGAAAGATGACTTGCACGGCAGCTTCGGCGGAATCGGAGTATGGCTTTCGCAGGCACAGGACGGCTCCTTCGTGCTTTCTCCAATGCGCGAAGGCCCCGCCATCCGCGCCGGGATTCAGGATGGCGACGTGCTCCTGGGCGTGGACGACACCCCGATTACCCCGGAGATGAGCCTGAGTGACGTTCAGGTTCTCATCCGTGGGCCACTGGGCAGCGAAGTGCGGCTCACTATCCGCCGCGAGGGCATCCCTGAGCCTTTGATTCTGACCGTCGTCCGCGAGGAAATCGCCATACCGTCAGTGACGTGGCGTATGGTGGAGGACCAACCGGACATGGGATATATCAAGATAACACGCTTCACCGAACGCACGCCTCAGGAATTGAAGGAGGCTCTCGCCGACCTACGGGACCAGGGGATGGTTCGTCTCGTTCTCGACCTGCGCGACAATGGCGGTGGACTGCTGACTGAAGCCACCCAGGTGGCCAGCCAGTTCTTGAACGAGGGAGTGGTACTCTACGAGCGCCGGCGAAACGCCGAGGAAAAGGCTTATCCGGTACAGAAAGGTGGCATGGCACGGGACGTACCGTTAGCTGTGTTGATTAACGGCGGGACGGCCAGCGCGGCGGAGATCGTCGCCGGCGCTTTGCAGGATCACGAACGAGGGCCACTCATCGGCGAGCGCACGTTCGGCAAGGGATCGGTGCAACTGATCTACGACCTGAGCGACGGGTCATCGCTGCACGTCACCTCGGCGCAGTGGTTCACCCCCAACCGGCACCAGATCAACGGTCAGGGCCTAGCGCCCGACATCGAGGTCCCGCTCACCGATGAAGACAGAACTCAAGGGCGCGATCCGCAACTGGAACGGGCAATCGCGTATCTTACGGGCTCTTAGCCCAATAAACGATGGAGTGTGTCTATGATCGAGAGTCTTCGTGTACTCTGTATCACCGTGCTGACCGCCGTAATCATCGGCGTGACTTTCCTCTCTGGATTTGCTACCGGCGCACTGGTGATGCACGCACCGCCTTCGGCTCCTTCACCGGAGGCCACCCCCCTACCCGATGAGGAGGCGCAGTTTCAGATATTCTGGGAGGCATGGCGTCTCATTGAGGAGAATTTCGACGGGCCAATACCGGACGTGCGCACACGGACCTACGGCGCGATCAACGGGATGTTGCAAACCCTGGGCGACGATCACACCGTACTGCTCAGCCCCGAGTACGCGGCGATCTTCGGCGAGGACCTATCAGGTAGCTTTGAGGGCATTGGCGCGCTGGTCAAAATGCGTGAAGACGGCAAGCTGATGATCGTCGAGCCGTTCAAGGGCCAGCCGGCCGAGCGCGCCGGAGTGCAGGCCGGGGACATCGTCCTGGCCGTGGACGGGGTGACGCTTCAGGGGCTGAATCTGTACGAGGCCATCGCTCTCATCCGTGGCCCCAAGGGTACGGTGGTGAGCCTGACCATAGAGCGGGAGGGAGTCGAGCAACCCTTTGACATCCAGGTAGAGCGAGCCCGCATTGAAATCCCCGTGGTCGAGACGAGGATGCTGGAGGGAGGCATCGCCTACATCTCCCTCTTCGAGTTCAGTGAACCGGCCCCGGCTCGCTTTCGGGAGGCCCTTCAGGAATTGCTGGAGCAGGAACCACGTGGCTTGATCCTCGACCTGCGGGGCAATCCGGGTGGCTACCTGGGTGCGGCGGTGAGCATTGGCAGCGAGTTCATCAGTGATGGGCTGATTCTGCGCGAGCGGGCGAAAGGCGGTCGGGAGATTGAGCACCCGGCCACAGGGAACGGCGTGGCCCTGGATATTCCCCTCGTCGTCCTGGTGGATGGGGGAACGGCCAGTGCATCAGAGATTGTGGCCGGGGCATTGCAGGATCATGGGCGGGCGGTGCTCATCGGGGAACAGACCTTCGGCAAAGGCACAGTCCAGATAGGCTACGACCTGAGCGATGGCGCAGAGCTGCGTATCACCATCGCCCACTGGTTCACCCCCAATGGACGGGCCATTGAGAAGGAAGGGCTCACACCGGACATCGTGGTCGAGATGACCCAGGAAGACAAGGATGCGGGTCGCGATCCCCAGTTGGAGCGGGCCATCGAGTACCTGAAATCCCAGACTTCGCTGAGGGTAGACTGATGCCGGCGGAACGAACTGTGGCCACCAATCGCAAAGCCCGTCACGACTACCACATCGAGGAGAGTTTCGAGGCGGGAATCGTGCTCACCGGCTCGGAGATCAAATCTGTACGTGCCGGGCGGGTCAATCTGCGAGACAGCTACGCTATCGTGCGCGACGGCGAGCTGTGGCTGATCAACGCGCACATTGCCCCCTACGGCCCTGCCAGCCGACAGAATCACGAGCCACGCCGCAATCGCAAACTGCTCATGCACCGCCGCCAGATCGACCGCCTGGCAGGACAGGTGCGGGAACGCGGATATACTCTCATCCCATTGCGCATGTATCTGCGCAATGGAAAGGCCAAAGTAGAGCTGGCTCTGGCGCGGGGCAAGCGGAAGTACGACAAGCGGCGAGTCATCGCCGAACGCGAGGCCGGCCGCCAGATCGAGCGGGCGCTGAAAGAGCGGATGAGGAAATAGGTGGATCAGCGAACCGGCAAATCAGCAAATCGGCAAGGCGTGTCAGGGCCTGGGGAGAGCAGGTGGATAATGGTGAATGAGACACATATCTACTCTATCCGCCAGGTCAACAAACTGCCCTGGGAACAGAAACTGGCCATCTATTCCGACCTGATTCTCCCGGAGCTGTTGACCAAGTACGGCATCTCACCGGAGACGTTTGAAGATGCCCAGGGCAACCGTTTGGTTGAGTTCACCTGTGAGGCCGGCACCGGGTTCGTCGAGATCGAAATCTGGCCCGCCCCGCAAGCCAGGGACCCGCTGCTCTACCTGCAGATGGCCGATACGGCGAGTGCCCAGCTTGAAGTGCTCTTGTTTGTCATCAACGACCCGCAGAGCGAGCGCTTTGACGTGGACCGCGACTGGCAGGGCCGGCGGACGAAGTTCGGGACGATGCACCGCAATATCCCGGAGGAAATACGAGCCATGAAAGCCGGTCTGGCTCCGGGACAGGTACGGCGCGGTTTACGGCTTACCCGTGTACTCATTCCCCAGTTGGAGCGCTTCATCACCAGGATGGGGCATGATATGTTCTTCATCGAGCCGTTGGCCTACCACAACGCGATCCACTTCGAGCGGCTGGGGTTTGCCTACGTGATAGGCCGCTCGAAGATGGAATGGATTCACGCCGAGTTTGCCCCGGGCGGAGTGTTGTACCAGCGGCTGGATGGCTCGACGCCGTTCCGCCAGCCGGAGTTCGCACACACGGTGCGGGGCCGTAGCTGGGCCATCCACGACGGCATTTTAGACGAGCCGTGGGGTGGGGTGCGGATGTACAAGCGTGTAGGGCATCACGCCGGGGTGTGCACGTTCCCCAACGCAGTTTACTGAGTCCAATGGAGGAGTGGGATCAGATGGCAACGTTCGACAGCGGGCTAAAATTGACCCAAGCTGGTATTCCGGTGAGCCTACGACCATTTTTCCAAGAGTATGCGTTAGAAGACCTGGATCCAGAACACAACGCCTTCACGGTGATTGAACGCACGCTGGCCTGGGGCGATCTGCCAGAGCTGCGTTGGCTCTTTGCCCGGTATGGGCCGGAACGGCTGGCTGAATGGGTACGCCAGGCGGGTTGGTATTGCCTGCCCCGGCGACGGTTCAAGTATTGGCTGTGTTTCTTTGAATTGACCGACTATCGCCATGGAGAACGAATATGGCCACACTAGCTACGCCACACTGGGAGGCTGTCACGCCAGAAGCGCGAGAGTTGCTGGCAATCTTGGGGCAGTTGCCTTTTTTGCGCCCGTTCTACCTGGCCGGTGGCACAGCGCTCGCCCTGCGACTAAGCCATCGCATCTCGCAAGATCTAGACCTGTTCGCCAACGTCGAGACCTTGGACGACGATCTCCGCCGTAGCATAGTAGAGGAACTGCGTAAGGACCATTCAGTCAATCTACTACAGGATTCGGTGCTGGGCCTGGTTCTGAAAGTGAATGAGCAGCCTGTGAGCTTTTTTAGCTATGGCTATCCTCTGTTGGCTGCCACCGACCTGGTGAGTGGTATTCAGGTTGCCGGCATTCTTGACATTGGCCTCATGAAGCTGGACGCCATTGCTGGTCGAGGCATGCGTAAGGACTTTTACGATCTGTACTTTATCGCTTCTCATATCTCGCTGGACGAATTGTTTGCCCGCAGCAGCGACAAGTACCCGCAATCGCATGACTTTGGCATGCGTGTTCTGAGTGCACTAGTGGATTTTGACATAGCTGATCGGCAAGATGAACCAACCTTGCTACTGCCTGTTGAATGGGAGCAGGTCAAAACCTTTTTTGTGACCCAAGCACGTCGTCTAGGACAAAAGTGGTTCGGCCCAAGAGGTGAGCAGTCACTTGCAAAGAAGTCGCAAGCGTGATATAATAACGTTACATGGGGATGACAGGCTTCGACGGGGAAGGCTGGTCACGGATTGCAGGCCGAGGTGCCCTGACCTCGTTAAACCGGGGCAAGGCTAATAAATGCCAACACACGACGACCGGCGCTCGCCCTGGCTGCGTAATCAGCCAGAAACGCGCCACCTGGTCGCTTGCGAGCGACCACGCTCTCCCCGACTTTCCCCCGACGGGTCGGGCTTGAGCGCCATGTAAGCCGGGGTGCGGTTCCCCCGACGCCGGTAAGGGGAACCTAAGGGGGAGTGAAAGCTCCCTACCGGCTGGCCTGTTGTTGGCTTTGTCGGCTGAGCCGACGACGGGCGAGAAACAATCAACCGACTAAGCCTGTAGTATATCCGTGATCGAATTCTTCGGACGCGGGTTCGATTCCCGCCATCTCCACCAGTGCAGAAACCCGTTTTCATTTGCGCTTTCAGATGAAAACGGGTTTCTTTTTGGATTGACCTTTCGGCCAGGATGGGTTATAATCTGCGCTATACTCAGGTGACTGGCACTTGCGAAGTGCCAGTCACCTAAAGGGATAAAGCGATGAACAAACTCTCCCGCTTTGAAGCACTGGCGGAGACCCTGGTGGAGGGGGCGTTTGCCCGCCTGCTACGCTCTCGCTTGCAGCCCGTCGAGGTGGCACGGCACATCGCCCGGGCCATGGAGGACGGCCAGATAATCGGCCCAGGCGGTGGAGTGTGGGCTCCGAGTCATTACTGGGTGTTCCTCAACCCGGAAGACCACCGCGCGCTGCACAGTTTACAACCATCCCTGGAGACCGAGTTGGCCAACTACGTGGTGGACCTGGCCCGCCGCGGCGGAGTGGCCCTGCGCACGCGGCCCGTGGTGCAGCTTTACCCCAGCGAGGAAGTCCCGCTCCACCACGTGCAGGTGGAGGCCCGCCTGCTGGCCGGGGAGCAGGCCATCGCTGTTGAGCCGGGGATGACCCAGGAACTGCCCACGGCGCAGCGAGCCGCACCAGCCCCTCAACCTCCCCCCTCCCCTGCTACACCAATCAAGAAACAAGTACCCCCTCGCTGCACGCTGCGCTACGCCGGACGCCGCATTCCCATCGCTGAACCCCTCATCTCAGTGGGCCGTAGCCTGGATAACGACGTCATCGTCAGCGAACCCCAGGTCTCCCGCCACCACGCCCAGCTCCGCCGCCGCTACGGGCGCTATACCCTGTACGACCTCGGCTCCAGCGGGGGGACGACGGTGAACGGCGAGCCGGTTCAGGAGTGCGTGCTGGACGACGGCGACGTAATCGCCCTGGCCGGGGTGGAGCTGGTTTTTGAAACAGAAACGTAAGACGGGATGCCATCCCGTCCTTGAAGCGAGGCGTTGTCAACGAATGGCCGCTTCAACCAAAACCTCTGTCTGGAGGAAGAAATATGGCCGCGGCGAGAAAGAACAAGCCAGGATTGGTTGACGATGGGCTCCAGGGACTAACTTACCAGGTGATTGGCCTGGCGATGGCCGTCCATAACGACCTGGGACCCGGTC
>JAGGZG010000247.1 GCA_021162125.1 Anaerolineae bacterium | reverse complement strand
GGCGGGCGGCCCTGCCCGCCGTAGGCCGACACAGCGGCCGGCCGCTACGAGACAAACCTTATTCTGGGGGATGGGAGAGGTCTCCGAGGCCAGAGCACAGCAGCAACTCGCCCCCAAACTGAAATGCGCCCCCCGCAAGTGCGTCTAAGTTCGGGGGCAGGATACTTCTATGGCTGGTCTTAGGCGAGGGGGCGGCTAGCCCCACTTTGTCATTCTGAGGAGCGAAGCGAGCCTGCCCTGAGTGAAGTCGAAGGGAAGAATCTCGTTTTCTGAGTTGAAATCGCAGCGCAGCAACGGGATTCCCTTCGGCTGTGCTCAGGACGAGTTTCGCTCCCCCCGGTCGCTCAGAATGACATTTTGACCGACTGAGGTCAGTGGGTTTGCACTTTTTACAAAGCATTCGCGATTCGCCACTCGCCCCCCCTCAGTCCCCCCCGCTCGCAGGGGGGAGGTTGTGAAAATCGCCAAAAGCTGATACAATGTGCCGTGAGTAGTCTATCCGATTACAGGGACGTTGTCATCATGAAACGCAAATCTTCCATCCACGGTCCTGACTGGAATCTAGACTGGGCGCTGATCAGCCTGGCTGCGTTGGCCTTTGCAGCGCGGACGCTGCCTGGCTCACGGACGATTGACGACGCCTACATCACGTTCCGCTACGCACGCAACCTGGTAAATGGCCTGGGCTTCGTGTACAACCCTGGCCAACACGTGCAGGGCACCACCACACCGCTGTACACCTTGCTGCTGGCCGGCCTCTCACTGGTGTTTCCCGGTGACTATCCAATCCTGGCACTGGTCGTCAACGCCCTGGCCGATGCCTGCTCAGTGATCGTGCTGGGTAAGCTCGGCGAACGGCTAACCGGCAATCGGGCCATCGGGTTGACCGTCGGCCTGCTGTGGGCGGTGGCCCCGATGAGCGTGACCTTCGCCATTGGCGGGATGGAGACCTCGCTGTACGTGCTCCTGATCCTGCTCACTTTCTATAGCTACGCTCTGGGGCATCCCGCGTGGAGCGCGTTCACCTGCGCCCTGGCACTCCTCACTAGACCGGACGCCCTGCTGGTCGCCCTGCCCCTGTTCGCCCATCTGCTGTGGGTGCGGAGGCGCGTCCCCTGGCGTGAGGGGGCTATTTTGCTGCTGACGCTGGCTCCCTGGGTGATCTTTGCCACACTTTACTTCGGCAGCCCGCTGGCCAACTCGGTAGTCGCCAAGACCTACGCCTATCGTCTGGGACCGTACACCGCTTTCATCCGCTTATTACACCATTACGCCACGCCATTCCTCGGTCAGGAATCCCTGGGCGGACGTTGGCCCATGATCGGGCTATTTCTGTATCCCACGCTCTATCTGATCGGCGCGCTGGTCCTGGTACGCCGTGATGGACGGGCAGTACCGTTGGTCGTGTTCCCCGGCCTGTACTTCGTCGCCTTCTCGCTACCCAACCCCCTCATTTTCCGCTGGTACCTGGCCCCGCCGTTGCCCGCGTATCTCCTGTGCATCGTGAGCGGGGGATGGGCGGTGGTGCGCGATCTGGCGGCAGCGGTGGTGCGCCGCCGGGCAAGGTGGGTGAGCCGCAGCGTGGTTCTCGTGCTGCTGTGCGCCATCCTCTTCCTGGAGCTCAACGCCTGGACGTTGCGCCCGGACCACGGCCCGCAGCGGCCAGCGCCGGAGATGGCCTGGTTCAAACTCGAGGATCTCTATCGTCAGGTGACCGAAGACCTGATGCGAGCCAACGACATTTCCCCCGATACCCTCATCGCTGCCGGCGACATTGGCGTGATTGGCTACGTCAGCAACGCGCGTATCCTCGACACCGTGGGCCTGATCTCCCCGGAGTCAATCCCCTACTATCCCCTCGATCCATCGGCTTACGTCATTAACTACGCCATCCCGACTCAACTGATCCTCGACCAGCAACCCGACTACGTGATCGTCCTGGAGGTCTACGTGCGACGCACCCTGCTGGAGAGTCCCAAATTCCGAGAACAGTATCAACTCCTGCGCCAGTGGGATACCGACATCTACGGTAGCCGGGCTTTGTTGGTGTTTCGGCGAGCAGATACGGCCTCACGGCCCTAAGTTCCCTACCCCAGACCTCCGAGGGTATTACCGGACGGCGGGTGCCCACACCGGACGGGCGTATTCGTACTCGTCGTGGGTGATGCGGGTGACGTTGCTTCCATCCGCGTCCATCATGTACACCTGAGCGTGGCCATCCCGGTCGGAGATGAAAAGGATTTTCTGGCCATCGGGCGACCACGCCGGATCAGCCTCGGCAGATGGACTGTTGGTCAGGTTCCTCCAGTTGCTCCCGTCGCTGTTCATGACGTAGATTTCTTTATTGCCATCTTCCTGAGTGGCCATGAAAGCCAATTGGCTGCCATCCGGCGACCACGCCGGGCTCCAACTGGCGAACGGCGCACCGGTTGTGAGGCTCTGGCCACTCTCCTCACCCAGGACGTGCACGATGAGGTCAATACGGTCACTGATGTTCATGTAGGCCAGTCGTGGGCCATCCGGAGCCCAGGCGGGATACAATGCCTGATCCTCCTGCCCACCGGAGACGCGGGTAGGATTGCCGCCATCGGCGTCCATCACCCATATCTCCGGGCCAGCGTCTATCATGAGCTGTCCCCCTTCCAGGGTGAGCGTATAGGGCCGCGTGGATACGAAGGCGATTTTCTGTCCGTCGGGCGACCAGGAAGGCATCATGTCAATCCCATCGCTCACCGTCAGACGGACGACGTCACTACCATCGGCGTTCATCACGTAAATCTGCGGGTTGTCACCGTCCCGATCCGAGGTGAAGGCGATGCGCGTGCCGTCGGGCGACCAGGCGGGTGTCCCATCCCACGCCGGGTGATTGGTCAGATTCACCAAGCCACTGCCATCCGCCTGCATCACGAAGATATCACTGTTTCCGTCGCGCTCACACTCCACCAGGATGCGAGCCGCCGGTTGGCGCTGGCAGCCAGCCAGCGGGATCAATGCCACAATAACCAACACGGTTAATGTCGCTATTTTACGCCACATTATTCGTTCCTGCCCTCCTATTCCATTCACTGTTGCATCAGACTTCTAACACTTCGGGTGTTCCAACCGCAAGTGCCAGGATACGCTCGTACCCGTCCTCGACCAGCACTTCAATTTCGTCAGCGCAGGCGCGGTAGACCTCGATTGAGTCCCCGTATGGGTCCTCGACGTCGTATCGCTGCCCGACCATCTCGCTCAGCAGATGCACTTTCCGCCGATGCGCCGGCCAGCCTCGCCGGATAGTCTGCGCGTGGCCCACGGTCATGGTCAGGATGAGATCAGCGGACTCCACGTCCTCGGTGGTGAGCTCGTGGGTGCGATGGTCGCGGATGTCCACCCCACGCTCGGCCATCACCTGTACCGCGTGCGAGCTCGCCGGCGCACCCTCCACAGCCCAGGTGCCCGCCGACCGCACACGAAACTCCCCGTCGCGTCCCGCCAGAGCCAATCGTCGCTTCAGAAAACCCTCCGCCATAGGCGAGCGACAGAGGTTGCCAGTGCAAACGAAGAGAATGGTTCTCATCCGCCCTTCCAGATGAACCAACCAGCGTATTCCATCTCCAATAATCCGATATCAAGTGTAGCACGAAAATGACCAGAGGGCAAACGTGGAGTCCCCCGTGAAACGTTCAGGGGCGGGCTGGGGGAAAAGGCATATCGGCACCAAGATGCCCGGCAATGAGTACGGAAAAACTCGCGACTCGTCGCAAAGTCAGTGCACGCGGCGACAGAAGTTATGGTATAATGAATTCACACAACGCCTCGCCATACCGCCGACGCTACCTTGACGAGGCACATGGAAAGCCGACACCGAGCACATACAAACCAGCGAAAGGAGGTCACACCATGCCCACGAATTCGATAATTGATCAAGCCGATCGCGAACTGCTGTACGAAATCCTGTACGCACTGAAAGAGGGCAGCGATGACGAGCGCCGCAAAGCCGTTGAGAAAAAAGTGCCCAAGCTACGCAACAAACAGGTCGCTCGTGACGAGTTCATCCGGCTGTTGAGTTACGGCGCAGGGAGGGAAAGGTCGGCCTGGGAGGAGTCTGACGATAGCGAGGTGAGGGGCTGGGCGGCCACGGCCCTGTCCAAGTTGTGCGGTAAGGACGACAAGACGGCCCTCAGCGCTATCGGCAACCACCTGGCGGCGGAAGAGGATTCGTTGGCCCGCTACTGGATGCTGCTCGCCCTCTACAACATGGGCACCCGGAAAGAGATCGAAAGCACGGTGCGCAGCATCGCCGATGAGTTTGAGTCGTACATAAAGTCCTATGGCCCCGACGACGATCCGTCCTTTGAAGGCCCGATGCCCGGCTCCAACCGCCGCGCCGGTCCGCTGGCCCTGGCCATCCTGGCCTCCTGGGGGGATCGGGGGAAAGCCGAGACGCTGGAGAAAATGCTCAAGTCTCAAGACTTTGAATGGATGTGGTCGGCCTGTCGTGCGCTGACGGAAGTCAGTTGCCGCGAGATGTTGGAACCACTCCAGCACGTGGTAGAAGATCCGAGGATATGGCCGGATGTGCGCAACAAGGCCATCGAAGCCCTGGGCCTGATCGAGAGCCCGGCAGCGGCCCGCGTGCTTGGCCGGGTGCTCACCAGGACGCGCGATGCGATTATCAAAGAATCCGCTATCGAGGGCCTGGAGAGGCTGGGAAAGTCGCGTCTCGTGCGCGATATGTTGGATCAACTGCAAGGGACCGGCGAGGCACAATATTCCGTGGCCGATAGCCTGCTGGCCGCGCTGACGGACGACAACGCGCAGATTCGCTACCGCGCAGCACAGGCACTGCCCTGGGTAATGCTCGACCCGAAAGAATACGACGACAAGCTGGAGGCGCTCGATACACCGCCGGCCCAGGCGCGGCTGGCCGCGACCGAGAAGGTGGTGAGCGAGATCGTCCGCGAGACGGTGGACCTCGAGAAGGGCGTCCCTCTGCTGGTGGATGCGCTGCGCGTGATTGACCCACCGGAGGCCGAAGCCGCCGCCACCGTGCTCAGAGAATACCTGTTCGACGAAGACGTGTCGGTGAAACAGCGGGCCGAGCACGCGCTCAAACTCGTCGGTGGGGAGAAAGCCATACAGACGCTGATGGGGCAAAAGTCCGAAGTGCTGCGCGCGTACAATGAACTGCTGGCCAAGGCCGACGAGCCGATTCAGCGCTTGTTCCAGGAGACAATGCGCCAGGCTCAGCGCAGTTTCCGCATCAGCCAGTGGATGAGTATCACCATCTTCGTCATCGGCGTGGTGGCCCTCAGCGCTGGGCTGTACGCCGCTTTCACCTCGGGTCAAGATGGCATCCAGCGCATCTTCGGTGCAGGGACATCAATCGTTGGCGTGATCGCCATCGTGCTCGACATGACATTCCGCGATCCACACCGGCGCGTGCAGGAGGCCACCAGTGTGCTGCTGCGCATCAAGGTGATCTTCCTCGGCTACGTGCGGCAGATCCACCAGATAGATGCGACTTTCAAGCATGAGTTCATCGAGGGCGGCAAGGAGTTTGGCATCAAGGAAGTACAAGAGACCATCAAGCAGATAAACGACGTGATGAAAAACACGATGGACATGATCGCCCTCTACCTGCCGGTGCGCAAAACAGAGAAGCTGGCCGTAGACGAAGTGCTTAAACCGTGGGAGGAGCGACTGGAAGCAGCGGCGAAGGCGTTCGAGGAGACCGCCAAAACACCCGCCGAGGAGGAAGGGGAGAAGAAAAAAGCAGACGCTACGACTCCGCCCCCGGCCACGCCCGACGGCGGCGTCGTGCTCGGCCGGGAGGGGGGAGACGCTGCGTAATCATCATCAATCCTCCCGCAGGTGCGCACCTGCGGGAGGATTGCATCTACTCCTCATAAACCTTCCTTGTCAGCGATGACCCTCTGCACCCGCTCCACGAAATCCTCCACGGGCATGGCCCCCAGGTCCTCCTCCGTGCGCAGACGCACAGCCACTGCGCCAGCTTTCATCTCGCGGTCCCCGACGACGAGCATGTAGGGAATCTTCTCCATCTGCGCGCGGCGGATTTTGGCGTTCATCCGCTCACCAGAATCGTCCACCTCGACGCGCAACCCCGCCTCTCGCAGTCGGTCGGCGACCTGGCGTGCATAGGCATTGTGCCGGTCGGCGATAGGGATGAGCCGCACCTGCACCGGAGCCAGCCACACCGGGAAGGCCCCGGCGTAATGCTCGATGAGCGCGCCGAAGAACCGCTCCAACGAGCCCAGCAGCGCACGGTGCACCATGTACGGCTGGTGTTCCTGGCCATCCTCGCCGATGTAAGTCATCTCGAACCGCTCCGGCAGGTTGAAGTCGAACTGGATGGTCGTACACTGCCAGGCCCGGCCCAGGGCATCTTTGATCTTGATGTCAATCTTCGGCCCGTAGAACGCGCCACCGCCCTCGTCCACCTCGTAGGGCAAACCCTGAGCATCCAGCGCCCGACGCAGCGCCTCGGTGGCCTGATCCCAACGCTCCGGCAAGCCGACGAACTTCTCCGGCCGGGTGGCCAGGTAAATCTCGAACTCGCGGAATCCAAAGGCGCGCAACATCTCCAAACTGAAGTGGTACACGCCCATGATCTCGTCTTCCACCTGCTCTGGGCTACAGATGATGTGCGCGTCGTCAATGGTGAAGCCCCGCACCCGCAGCAGGCCATGAAGCACCCCGCTGCGCTCGTAGCGGTAGACCGTGCCCAACTCCGCCCAGCGCAGCGGCAGCTCACGGTAGGAGCGCATCCTGGTCTTGTAGATCAGGATGTGCGGCGGGCAGTTCATCGGCTTGATGAAATACTCCTGCCCTTCGACATCCATCGGCGAATACATGCTCTCGCGATAGAAGTCGAGGTGCCCACTGACGTTCCACAGATCCCCCTTGCCGATGTGCGGTGCGTAGACGACCTCATAACCGTGGCGATAGTGTTGATCGTACCAGAACTCCTCGATGACGCGGCGGATGCGCGCTCCCTTGGGGTGCCAGCAGATCAGGCCCGGGCCCATCAATTCGTGGATGCTGAACAGATCGAGTTCCTTGCCCAACCTCCGATGGTCACGGCGTGCCGCCTCCTCCCGCCGCCAGAGGTACTGATCGAGTTCCTCTTTCGTCTCCCACACCGTGCCGTAGATGCGTTGTAACATCGGCCGGGTCTCGTCCCCACGCCAGTAGGCTCCGGCGACCGAGAGCAGCTTAAAGGCTTCGGGATTAATCTGCCCTGTGCGCTCGACGTGCGGCCCCCGGCACAAGTCCACGAAGCCATCGTGACGATAGATGGATAGCTTGGGAGCCTCCTCCAGCCTCTCGCCGTACTCGTCCAGGCCTCCGGCCACGATGCCGTCAATCAGCTCCAGTTTGTAGGGCTGATCGGCGAAGAGTTGGCGAGCCTCCTCCTCGCTGATCTCCTGATACTCGAAAGGGTAATCGGCGGCGATGATCTCTCGCATCCGCGCCTCGATGTGCTCCAGGTCCTCCGGCGTCAGTGGACGCGGCAGGTCGAAGTCGTAGTAGAATCCGTCCTCGATGGGCGGACCGATGGCCAGCTTCCCTTCAGGGAACATTTCCAGCACGGCCTGGGCCATCACGTGGGACGTGGAATGTCGCAGTTTGTATAGGTAATCGCGCTCAGACATTTTTATACCTCCGTTTCAGATTTGCGAATGGTAAATAGCGAATGGTGAATGATCAGTGGGGAGTTCGGTCATGCTGCCCTCCTTTCGGGCCATTTTCAATCACTGTAGTACCCAACAGTGAAAGTCGCTGTTGACAAAGTGCACCAAATATGTTATCGTATAGGCGAGGTAAGGTGCTCTGCCCTTGATGGAGCCCATAATCAGTACTTGAGAAAAGTCGGTGCTGCTGCCGCGTCGCCTGGACGTGAACGTCCAGGCTGAGCAGGCGAAGAGTGCTGAAGCACTCTTCGCCAATGTGGACGGCGGCTCCGAGGCCACCACAG
>JAGGZG010000034.1 GCA_021162125.1 Anaerolineae bacterium | reverse complement strand
CTTCCAGGAGGCGCTGCCCATCCTGGCCCCCAGGACCCCGGCCAGGTAGCTCAGCCCCTCGACGACGAGGGCGATGAGCACCAGCACGGCCAGCAATTTCAGGTCAGCGGGTGTGAAACCGTCAGCCAGGGTCAGGAGCGCCGCCCCCGCCAGGATCAAAGGGGTGTCGGGCACGACCGGGAGTAGCGCCCCCACAAGTCCCGCCAGCATCAGCAGGCAGGCGAAAACGGTAGCGACCACGCTCATCGTCCTTGTCCACTCCAAAGGGGCAGGGTGAAGCCGAAAGTAGAGCCCCGGCCCACCTCGCTCTCGGCCCAGATGCGCCCGCCGTGGGCCTCGACGATGTGCCTGGCGATAGCCAGCCCCAGCCCGCTTCCCTCCTCCGAGCGGGCCCGATCCACCTTGTAGAAGCGCTCGAAGATGCGGGGCAGGTGCTCCGGCGGGATGCCGATTCCCGTGTCGCTCACGGCCATCACAGCCCACTCCCCATCGGGCAATCCATCCGAAGGCAAAGGGCCGGTTTCGGAGGTCAGCCATTCCACCTGCCCCCCGGCGACTTTGATCCTCCAGGCGGACACTCTTATCCTCCCACCCGGAGGGGTGAACTTGATGGCGTTGTGGACGAGGTTGGTCAGCACCTGACGGGCCCGCTCCTCGTCGGCCAGCACCGGCGGGAGTGCGGGCGGGATTTCGATGACGAGGCTCAGCCCTTTCTTCCTGGCCATCGGCTCCAGGGGGGAGCAAACTTCGGCGGCCAATTCCCGCAGGTCAACGGGGCGAAGCTTAAGAGCTGCCTGTCCTGATTCCAGACGGGCCAGCTCCAGGAGGGCGTTCACCAGCCAGATGAGCCGTTCCACCTCGTACTCTATTCTCGCCAGGAAGCTTGTGGCCGCTTCCCGGTCCTCTATGGCTCCGCTCCGCAGGGTTTCCACCAGCGCTTTAAGCGAGGCGAGGGGGGTGCGTAGTTCATGAGATACGTTGGCCACGAAGTCCCGCCGCACCGTCTCCACCCGCCTCAATTCCGTGAGGTCGTGGAGCAGGACGAGAGCTCCCCGGCCGGCCATAGGGGTGACGATGACCCGGACGAAACGCCGCCGGGGTCCCAGCTCCAGCAGGGCCACTGCCTCTTCCCCTTTTTCCAGACATCGCTGCACCAACCCGACCAACTCGTGCTCCTGGGTGGCCTCGATGAGGGAGCACCCTTCCATGCCCCTGCCTTCCCGGTCGAACATCTGCCCAGCGAGAGGGTTGGCCAGCAGGACCCGGCTTTTCCCGTCGGCGATGATCAGGCCGTCGGCCATATGGGAGAGCACGGCTGCCATCTGGTCTCTCTCATCGGAGATGCGTTTCAGGGTCTGTTCGAGACGGGCGGCCATCCGGTTGAAAGCTCGGGCCAACTCGCCGAACTCATCCTGGGAATCCACCCTCGCTCGCCGGCTCAGGTCGCCTGTGGCCATCCGGCGGGCCATTTGAGTGAGACTCCGAATGGGGCTCAGCTTTCTCCTCACCACGATAAAAGCCGTCCCCGCGGCCATCAGAGCTACGGCTGCAGCGGCCAGGGTCGCTTTCCGAGCCATCTCGGCCAGGGAGTGTTCTATCCCCGCCAGGGGCAGGGCTAAGCGGGCCACGCCGATGACGCGCCCCTCGGCTTCGACCGGCACGGCCACGTAGAGCATATCCACCCCCAGGGTGGCGCTGTGGCGAGTGCTTCGCCCCACCCCTTCCACCAGTGCCTGGATGACCTCGGGCCGGTCGGCGTGGTTCTCCATCGTGGCCGGGTCCCTCTCCGAATCGCCGAGCACCGTGCCGTCGGCGGCGATGAGGGTGATCCGGGCCCCGATGCGAGGGGCAAGCCCATCGGCCAGGGCATCGCATTCGCCCTGTGAGAAGCTCATGCAGGGTTCCGCCAGCTCGCTCACCAATTCGGCCTGGGAGATGAGCCCTTCCTCCAGGGTATCCAGGTAATGGCTCTGGGCCAGGTTCAGGAGATAGCCTCCCAGCACGAGGGCCGTTATGGCGATGAGGAACACGCAGGCCAGAATGACCTGCCAGAGAACGCTGCGACACATCTCCACTCTCCTGCGAGCTCCCACGAGCCCCTACGAGCCTCTATGAGCCTCCACGAGCTTTCACCATAGGAGATCGTGAGAACTCATAGGGATCATCCTTCAAACCGATACCCTATGCCTCGCACGGTCAGGATGTGGCGGGGGTTGCCGGGGTCTTCCTCGATCTTCTCCCGCAGCCAGCGGATGTGCACGTCCACCGTGCGGGTGTCGCCCACGTAGTCGTAGCCCCAGACCCGCTCCAGGATGAGCTCCCGGGAGAGCACCATCCCCCGATTGCGGGCCAGGAAAGTCAGCAGGACGAACTCTTTCGGGGAAAGCTCCAGCTCCTCATCCTTCTTCCAGAAGGCCATGTGGCGGCGCAGGTCTATCGTGAGTTCCCCAACCGAAATCACCTCCGGCTTGCGTTCTTCTTGGCGGAGCATCTCCACCCGGCGCAGGAGGGCCTTGACGCGGGCCAGCAGCTCCCGCAGGCTGAAGGGCTTGGTCACGTAATCGTCAGCGCCCAGCTCCAGGCCCAGGACTTTATCCATCTCCTCATCACGGCAGGTGAGCATGAGGATGGGGACGTTGCTTCCTTCCTGACGCAGGATGCGGCAGACCGAGAGGCCGTCCAGTTCGGGGAGCAGAAGGTCGAGGATGAGGAGGTCGGGTTTCTCGGAGCGGGCCAGTTCCAGTCCGCTCATCCCGTCGGTGGCTGTGTACACTTGGTAACCCTCTCGGTCCAGGTTATATCGGAGCGTTTTCACCAGGGTCTCTTCGTCTTCGATTACCAGGATCTTCTCGTTCATAGCGCTCATCTTCCGCTGGAGATTCACGTTGTTATCCTACCCGTAGTTTAGCACAGTCCGGCACCTGTGGCAAGCAACAATCGTTCTGGAAGAAGGTGTTCTTTGCCAGAGTTGGCCGCTGGACGGAGTTGAACCTGCCTTTTTCTTCTCCTCTTGCGTCCTCAGCGTCTCCGCGGTGAGATATGGGTAATCTCCAGCGAGAGTGACTTGATCCCCACCTCGTCCCAAACTCGTGACGCTCCCAGGCAGCGATTTGCATGAGAAAAAGGAGTGTGGTATAATGAACACAAATTGATAGGAGTCGCTAGTGATCGTGACCAGCGGGTGTAGCGCAGTGGTAGCG
>JAGGZG010000087.1 GCA_021162125.1 Anaerolineae bacterium | reverse complement strand
GGTTGATACCTTCACCTCGAATTTGCAGACACGCTCTTAAACCTTAAAAGTAGTAGAATCACTCCCCCGGTGCCTCTGAAGGACGGAGTGGATCATCTCTGCACTGATCGCTCCGTGACGCAGGATTACCGGCGGATCCACCGTCACGTCTATCACGGTGGAAGGCACACCACCGGGGCAAGGGCCACCGTCCAGGACCAGGACGACACGCCCTCGAAGTTGGGCCACCACCTGGTCGGCGGTGGTGGGGCTCGGTTGACCGCTGAGGTTGGCACTGGTGGCCGCCAACGGTGCGCCGAGGGCAGCGATCAGGGCCAATGGGATGGGATGGTCGGGCACGCGCACGGCCACCGTGGGGCCGGAGCTCACCACGTCGGGCACGCGGGGATGCCGGGGCACGACCAGGGTCAGCCCGCCAGGCCAGAAACGGGCAGCCAGCCGTCGGGCGGTCTCGGATACCTCCGCAGCGACGAATGGCAGATCATCCACGCTGGCGATGAGCAAGGGGATAGCCTTCTCGGCAGGGCGATTCTTGGCGACGTACAGCCGCCGCACCGCCTCTGGCTGGAAGGCGTGTGCGCCCACACCATACACCGTATCGGTGGGGAAAGCAATCACCCCGCCGTGGCGCAGAACGTCCAGCGCAGCGGCCAGGGCAGATGGATCATTCGCAGATAGGATTCTGGTCTCCACTTCGCCGTCACTTGTCCATCAACAGGAAGCGCTCAATTGCCACCGCTGCTCCATCCTCGTCCACCGGGGGAGCGACGTAATCGGCCACGGCCTTGACCTGAGGGACCGCATTGCCCATCGCCACGCCCAGGCCAGCCCAGGCCACCATGTCGGCGTCGTTGCCCTGATCACCGATGGCCATCACCGCAGCACGATCCACGCCCAGCAGCCCGGCCAGGTGGGCCAGAGCCTGGCCTTTGGTAGCCTGCAACGGATTGCCCTCCACGAAAAAGCGATGGCTGCGCACGATTTTCAAGCGGCCATCCATGCGGGCGCGTAGTTCTCTCTCGATGCGGTCGGCCTGCGGCTCATCGGCGACGACGATGAACTTGGTAGGCTCGCCATCGAGGACGGTGGTCAGATCGGGCACGCAGTGCACGGCCATGCTGACCCACTGCTCATAAAAATCGGGCGGGTGCAGGAACTCGTTCAGAAAGACCTGGTCGCCAACGTACAGGCACAGGTGCCAGCCTCGCTCCTGCGCCAGACGAATGGCCTCTTCGGCCAGAGCGCGGGGCATGGTCACGTTGTGGAGAATCTCCCCGCTGCCAGGGTCGCGTATCTGACCGCCCTGGTAGCAGATGAGCGGGGTGGTAATCCCCAATTCCCGCGCGTATTGGAGCGTGGTTGCGTAACCTCGTCCGGTGGCCAGGGTGACGTGCACGCCCCGCTCTATGGCCCGGCGGACGGCGGTCTTCACGCGGGGCGAGAGGGTGAAGTCCTCGTCCAGCAGGGTGCCGTCCAAGTCAGCGGCCAGGAGTTTGTATCGTTGGTGGTGTGTTGCGTCCATAGCTGTCCGTGGTTTTTCTACCGGATGCTTTCGGGCACGGGTGAGCGGAGGCATTCTGAGCGGAATGAAGCGCAGCGGAATGCAGTCGAAGAATGCCCGCTCCGGCTTCACCTATAACAGTGTTCGATAGTTCCCGGTCAGTCGGCCGTCTGGACGCGCACAACGCGGGCCAGCCCGGCGTAATCACGCAAGAGGTCAACGCGGGCCTGGGGAAAGTGCTCCTCGGCCAGCCTGATCACTGCTGGCCCCTGTGCCGCTCCTATCTCCAGCAGAATGGCTCCCCCAGGGCGTAGATGTGGTCCGGCGGAGGCCAGTAACTCGCCGATGCGTTCCAGGCCGTCGGGGCCACCATCGAGTGCCAGGCGAGGCTCGTAGGCAGCGATGCCTGTAGGCAGCGATTCCCACTCGGCGCGGCTGACGTAGGGCAGATTGGCGACGATGCAATCCACCGGTTCGGGCAGGGGGGCCAGCAGGTGACCACGGAGCAGCGTCACGCGCTCGCCCACCCCGTGGCGATGGCGGTTCTCCTCCGCCACAGCCAGCGCCTCGGCGGATACGTCCGTGGCGTACACCCGGGCATGGGGCCGTTCACCGCCAGGCTGATGGCAATGGCCCCGCTGCCGGTGCCCACGTCAGCCACGATCCAGGGTCGTGTCTCCGATGCACAGCCCAGGGCGATGGCCGCCTCGACGAGCAGTTCAGTCTCCGGGCGGGGGATGAGCACCGCCGGGCCGACGCGGAAGTCGAGCCCGTAGAACTCCTGATGGCCCACCAGGTAGGGCACGGGCTCGTGTCGCGCGCGGCGAACGACGAGTTGACGGTAGCGGGCGGACTCAGTGGCGCGCAGGCTCCGCTCCGGATGGGCCAGGACGTGGGTCCGGTCCACGGTCAGGACGTGCGCCAGCAGGATTTCCGCATCCAGACGGGGGCTATCCACGCCAGCGGCGCGCAGGCGGGCCGTTGCCCATCGTAGAGTTGAGTCTACCTCAGACGCTCTCTCGTGCACGGTGGTTTAGCCCTCGCTGATAGCCTGCAGCCGTTCGGCCTGCTCAGCGGTAGCCAGCTTTTCGATGATCTCGTCCAGGTCGCCTTCTAGGACGTCGGCCAGACGATGGATGGTCAGGCCAATACGGTGGTCGGTGACCCGGTTCTGGGGGAAGTTGTAGGTGCGGATTTTCTCGCTGCGTTCCCCGGTGCCCACCTGCGAGCGGCGGGTCTCACCTCGCTCCGCGCGCTGTCGTTCTTTTTCCATAGCATACAGGCGGGAACGGAGCACAGCCATCGCTCGGAGTTTGTTCTGTAGTTGAGAGCGTTCGCTCTCGCAGGAGACGACCATCCCTGTTGGCAAGTGAGTGATACGCACGGCAGTGGCGTTCTTCTGCATGTGCTGGCCACCCGGCCCGGACGAGCAGTACACGTCAACGCGCAAATCGGTGGGGTTCACCTCGACTTCGATCTCATTCACCTCGGGGAGCACGGCGACGGTGGCGGTGGACGTATGGATACGACCACTGGCCTCAGTGACCGGCACTCGTTGTACGCGGTGTACCCCGCTTTCGTACTTCAGGCGCGAATAGGCTCCCCGGCCCTTGACCATGAAGATCACCTCTTTGAAACCACCAATGCCCGTCTCGTGGGCGCTGAGCAATTCAGTGTCCCAGCCATGGGACTCGGCGTAGCGGGTGTACATGCGGTACAGGTCGGCAGCGAAAAGCCCAGCCTCATTTCCCCCAGCACCGGCGCGGATCTCCACGATGACGTTTTTCTCGTCGTTGGGATCCCTGGGCAGGAGCATCGCCCGCAGCTCCTTCTCAAGCTCGAGGCGGCGGGCTTTTAACTTCTCAATCTCCTCAACGACCAAATCCCGCATATCCTCACCCAGCTCATCGTCGTGCAGCATAGACTCCGTCTGCGCCAGTTCTTCGAGGATGGACTTGTATTGGCGGTACGTCTGCACCAGGGGCTCAATCTCGGCTCGCTCCTGAGCGTATTCGGTCAGGCGGGTCGGGTCGGTGGCCACCTCCGGGTCCGCCATCAGGTGATTCAGTTCTTCGTAGCGTTCTTCCACGAGCGCTAACTTCTCTAACATGCGGTTTCAACCCCCTCAGTCAAGGCTTGCCAAGCACGCCCATCAGGGCGAACCCAGTAGGGCGGGGTCGCACCCCGCCGCCCTGGATACGTCGAGCCGTGGATCCAACCTGTTTGGAAACCGGAATGGCCATCAGGGCAAGCCCAAGATGTCCTGGCTCTTATTATAATAGACTTGGGCGTATAGTCAAGCAGGCGGAGTCAGGTGACCGTCACTTTGGAAGTGACGGTCACCTCTGAGAATAACGAGGGGTAGGACTGCTCGCGTATCCTACCCCCGGAATCGCTGTAGTGATGGAAGAGCAATAAATTCTCAGGACGGCGGGTGGTGTCCCTGCCCATCGTCGGACGGCGCACCCTGGGCCGCGTTGACCGGGAGCACTTCCGATGGGACAAAAGGAGCGACTCCGCCAGGCAGGGGTGGCGGAGCTCCGCCGTATGGCCGGCCAAAGATGGCAAGGGCGTTGCCGTTCTCGTCGGTGGCGTAGAAGGTGACGCAGTTACCCCCGAAAGAAGGGTCGGACCTATTTGCCGTCACCGTCCAGGTGGCGTCGCGGTCCTCCGTGGCAGCGGGATGGGTAGACGAGATCCAGTCCATATTATTAATATTAATGGCATTGCCGCCAACACTCATAGGGAACACCTGCCCCGAGGGCGTGGTGAAAGTCATATAACCAGTTATGGAGCTAGTAGTAAGAGCGTCGAAGTCGAAATTGTACTGGATGACCTGCTCCGCGCCTGCTGTGACGTAGGGATACAGGTGCGGCTCAGCGTCCGTGGGTATCTGGAAAGTGAGGCCATAAGCGAAGACGCGCGTGCCGAGTGGTACGGTATTCGTCGGGGGCGGTGATGTACTTATGGAGACGTCGTAGATATTTCCACCGTTGCCGCCTACGCCCTCAACTGCCAGTTTAAAGATGTATTTGCCGTCAATGTGCTCGCCTGCGGTGATAGGGACAGTAACGGTATTCAGGGCTACCCACGTATTTGAATAAACAGCGCCGCTTCCAAAGGTACGACTGACGAGAAGGGTGCCGGCCAGTATCCCGGCCCGGTTGGTGTCGGTGAAGAAAGGCGCGCGGGCCAGCGGATCGGAGTAAGCATGTTGACCACCCAGCACACTGAAAGTAGTGGTCATACCACCCAACGAGGCATCAATCCCTCCACAATCCGGGTCGAAGACGTTGAAGTACAGATCAGTAGTGGGTGACAGACTGTCCGGTAACTCAAAGAAGATGACCTGTACTTTGTCGTTGTCCCCCTCGTCATCATCGGCACCCGGCCCGTTTGTGCGCAACAGGGCATAGTCCAGCACCTGATTCGGTGGCGTGAGTACGTCTCGCACGGTGAAGGCGTGCTCCAACGTGCCGGCCGGATTCGTCGGGCCGGGGTTGCGCACGGTCACGTTGTAGATGCCCGGCGAGAGCCCAGCCGGGACAGTGCCGGTCAGGGTGGTGCTGTCCAGCCAGGTGATGCCCAGCGCCGGGGTCGCGCCAATGTACACACCCGGCGTGTCCACGAAGTCCGTACCGGTGATGGTCACTGCGGTCGGCGAGATTGAGAGCCCTTCGTTGGGGGTGACGCCCAGCACCGTGGGCGTGGGATGGGTCACGGTGAAGGGGGCGCTCGTCCCCACCACGCCGGGATCAAGGGTAGAGGTAGCGGTGATCACGATGTCCGTTCCCACCGCGCCGATGGCTACCGGCTCGCTCCAGACCCCGGCAGCAAAGTTCGAGGTGACGGTCGGACTGATGGTAGCCGTGGTGTCGGTGAGCGCAGCCGTGGCCGTGTAACTGGTGGCCTGGTTGTCGTATTGATCCCAGGCGGTGATCGTTATCGGGAAACTCACGTTGATCACCTGCTGGGATATGGGGTCAAAAGTGAAGTGATGCGCTGCACCATGCACCACGGTGAACCCGCCTGGCAGAGTGCCCGATTGGCTATCGGGATTGATCACCACCACGTCCCAGCTTCCCAGCGCCTGGCCGTTGAGGTTGAACGTGCAAGTGATGTGTGCGTCGTCCACCACGGTCACCCCGCTAGCCACGATGTCCGGGTAACCACTGCGCCGCAGGAGGACGGACGCGCCGGGCAGGAAATTCGAGCCCGTGATGGTTACCGTGAGCGCGTCGTCATCCACCGAACCCGTGGGCGGGTCAATACTGCTGACGCCTGGCGGGATAGGAGTGGGAGTAGGCGTCGAAGTGGGGGTGTGGGTGGGCGTTGGGATGGGGGTGAAAGT
>JAGGZG010000285.1 GCA_021162125.1 Anaerolineae bacterium | reverse complement strand
CCCCCCATCGCCGCCGTTTTCCACCAGTACCACGACGACAGCCCGTGGCGCTTCCGCCGGGGCGAAGCCAATGAACCAGGCGTGGGGCAGTTGCTCTGGCTCTCCTACCTGGGCAGTGCCGGTTTTCCCGGCTACAGTGATCCCTGGTAATGCTGCTTTCGCAGCGCGTCCCTCTTTAACAGACAAAATCATCGCCTCGCGGACTTGATCAGCAGTGTAGGGGGAAATCGCAGTGCGAGTCGCTCCCCGCCCCGGCTCGTGCCATTGACCGGAGCCATCCTGTACGGCCTGCACCAGATGCACCGCCGGCAACTGACCGCCGTTGGCTACAGCGGCGGTCACGAGGGCCATCTGTAACGGCGTCACCATCAGCTCTCCCTGCCCGAAGGCCGTGGCCGCCAGCGTCGCCTCGTCCATCGTGTCCACGGGAGACGCGGCCGCCAGGTGGCTGGTCTCAACCGGAATCTCCAGCGGTGGCGGTTCCTCGAACCCAAAACGGCGGGCCATCTCCGCCAGCCGTTCCACCCCCAAACGCAGGCCCAACTTAGCGAAGGTCACGTTACAGGAATAGGCGTAGGCGTGAAGCAGATCGAACGTCGTCCGCCCGGGGTGATTGTGGCAGCGAACGGTGAAATCACCCACCTGGAGCGTACCTGTAGCATCGGTGAAGATCTCATCAGGCGAGGCCAATCCCGTCTCCAGGGCAGCGGCCAGGGTCACGGTTTTGAACACCGAGCCCGGCGGATACAGACCCTGCGTGGCCCGGTTCAACAGGGGGGTACTTGGCAGCTCCCGCAGGACCTCCCACGTCTCATCCAGGCGGTTGGGGTCGTAAGCGGGGTGACTGGCCAAAGCCAGGATAGCTCCCGTGTATGGATCAAGAGCTATCACCGCCCCTCGCTGATCGCCCAAAGCTGCGTCCGCCGCCGCCTGAAGATCGGCGTCTAAGGTTAACATAACATCAGAACCGATCTGGGGACGGTGTAGCAGACCATCAGTAAAAGCCCGCAGTGAGGAGCGGCCAGCCAGCCCGCGCAGAGTCTCATCGTAGCTCGCCTCGATGTTCGATACCCCGTAGCGCAGGCTGTAGAAACCGGTGACGTGTACCATCTCAGGGTAAGGGTACACGCGCGCGGTGGTGCCATCATCGCGCACCTGGTCATAGGCCAGCACCACGCCGTTCCGGTCGAGGATACGCCCACGCTGCGCCCGCTGCTCAGCTATCACCAGACGGGGATTGTCCGCGCGGGCCAGGAGTGCTGGCCCGCGGACCACCTGCCAGTAACCCAGGGCCAGCCCGACGACCAGGAATCCGGCCATCAAAGTTGCGACCAGTCGCCGGATATTATTTCGCATAGTGCGTTTCCACAAACATAGCACTAACCCGCAGCAACAAACCCAGCACGACAAAGCTCATCACCAGCGAGCTGCCCCCATAGCTGACGAAGGGCAAAGTCACGCCGGTGAGAGGCACTACCTTGAGGGTGCCGCCCATAATTACTAAAGCTTGCAGACCCAGCATGGTGCTCAGCCCCACGGCCAGCAGGGCAGCGAAGGCATTCTCTACAGCAAGCGCGGCGCGGAATCCACGGTAAACGAGGATAGCGAACAGGGCAACCACGGCCAGCGTGCCCAGTAATCCCATCTCCTCGCCCACCGCCGCGAAGGCGAAGTCAGAGTGGACGACGGGAATGAAAGTCGGGTAGCCCTGCCCGATTCCCTGGCCTAACACACCCCCGGCAGCGAAGGCCAGCAACGACTGCACGATCTGGAAAGCGCGCCCGCTGGCCTCCGGCCAGGGATCCCACCAGGCATCCACCCGCAGGCGCACGTGATCGAAGAGTTGGTAGCCGGCGAAGGCGCTGATCAAGAACAGCCCGACTCCCATCCAGACGTAGACCTCGCGCCCGGTAGCCGCGTAGAGCATGGCCAGGAAGGTGCCGAAGAAGAGCAGGGCCGCGCCCAGGTCGCGCTGCCAGCCCAGCAGGACCACGGAGAAGCCCCACATCAGGAGCAGCGGCCCCAGGTGGGGCAGGGGAGGCAGCCGCCAGGGACCGATGCGCGTCCCGCCCACGGCCAGCAGTTCCCGCTTCTCGCTCAGGTAACTGGCCAGGAAGACGACCATCACCACCTTGAGCAGCTCCGACGGCTGAAAATACACCCTGCTCAAACCCAGCCACAGCCTGGCCCCGTATCCCGAGGGATTGACGCCGAAAAGCAGGGTCAGGCTGAGCAGGAGCAAGCCCAGGGTGAGCCAGGTGTAGCGATAGCGGCGCAGCCAGCGCAAATTATGCGAGGCCGGGGGCAAGAGGGCAACAGCCAGCATCACTCCCAGGCCCAGGATCACCCACAGCACCTGCCGGGCCAGGAAGTTAGGGGCCAGGCGGGCGATGAGCACCAGGCCCAACCCGCAGAGCAACGCGGCGATGGGCAGGAGCAACGGGTCGCCCGTGGGCAGCCAGCGGCGCAGTACGCCCCAGGCCGCCAGCGATGCCCCGCCCAACACCGCCGCCGGCCACAGATCCATCCAGGCCACGTGCCCCCGTTCCACCAGACCAAGCAGGGCGAAGCCCGTGCCGGTGAAAAGCGTTGCCAGGATCGTCAGAACCAATCCTACTCCCTTACCTACTGCCCTCACCCCGACCACTTCGCCTCCCCATCTGTTGCGTGGTGCGTGTTGCGTATTGCGTGGCACGTGACGAAACACGCAACACGAAACACGTTATGCGCTAGACATACTTGCCAATAATTGGCTCCAGCTCCTCCTTCACTTCCGGCGGGATCAGGTCACGCTGGGTGATAATGGCCATGCTCAGTGCCGACCCGCACTCGCAGGGCCGTTCGGCGGGGATCAGGGGCAGGACGGTGGCAATGGCCTTTTTGACCAGGGCGGTGTTGGCCCGCAGGTTCTCGATAATCATGGCCACGGTGACCGTCTCCTCCGCCTCGTGCCACACGTCGTAGTCGGTGACGTGAGCCATCGTCGCGTAGCACATCTCCGCCTCGCGGGCCAGTTGCGCCTCCGGCACGGCGGTCATGCCGATGATGTCGCAGCCCCATTGGCGGTAGATGCGCGACTCGCTCTTGGTGGAGAAGCGCGGCCCCTCGATGGTGATGAACGTCCCGCCGCGATGCACAGTGCCCCCCGCCTGCTCCACCGCATCGGCCAGCAGTTTGCTGAGCTGGGGACAGAACGGCTCGGCGAACCCGATGTGGCCGACGATGCCCCGCCCAAAGAAGGTATACGGCCCGCGGGCGCGGGTGTGGTCGAAAATCTGGTCGGGGATGACCACGTGGCGGGGGGCGATGTCCTCGCGTAGGGAGCCGCAGGCGGAGACGGAGATGATGCGCTCCACGCCTAGCGTCTTCAGCGCGTAGATGTTGGCCCGCGAGTTGACCTCCGTGGGCAGGATGCGGTGGCCGCGCCCGTGGCGGGGCAGGAAAGCCACGCGCACGCCGTTCAACGTGCCAATGGTGATGGCGTCCGACGGGTCGCCGAAGGGGGTGCTAACCCGCACCTCCTGCACGTCCTGCAGGGCTTCCACGTCGTAGACGCCGGTGCCGCCGATGACGGCGATGGTTGGTTTGTCCATGAGAGTCCTCCTTAATCTTGGTCAGCAAGTAGGTTGGGTTTCGGCTTCGCCTCAACCCAACTATGCGCTTGGTCTAAAGACGTGAAACGTGAGGCGTAAAGGCGTGAAACGTAAAGGCGTGAAGCGTAATGAGTACGTTTTACGCCCGCGACATGGCCTGCTTGAGCACCTCGATATTCTCGTGCACGGTTGCCGCGCTGGCCTTGGCTCCCAGGCGCTCGAAAATATCCAGGCTGCGCTGCATCCACTCCAGGGCCGCCGCGTAGTCCCCCCGCGCCTTGTGAATGAGGCCGATGTTGTTGTAGGTGGTGGCCAGCCCGGCCAAATCGCCCAGCTTGTCCTTGATGACCACGCTCTTTTCGTACCACTCCAGGGCCGCCGCGTAGTCCCCCCGCGCATAGTG
>JAGGZG010000260.1 GCA_021162125.1 Anaerolineae bacterium | reverse complement strand
TTGCCTTTGATCACAGTGCCCTGCCCTCCTCATGTGGTTTGGAAGATGTGTAACAAAAGAATGGTTTGCATGATTATACCACAGATCGGACAGGCAGGAAAGCTCAATTCTCTTCGCATAGTGACTTAAATCTTTCAGAAACAACATCGAACTACCCACAAAAATGGGAGTGGCTATGCGAAAACACTCTGCTCAAGGCGACGGCGGGTGAAAGCTGCGAAGTCCGCCGACTCCTCGTCAAAGTCCCTCAGGTGACAGTCACCTTCAAGGTGACTGTCACCTGAGGGAGTGATACCGAAGGCCATGGCCACGGTGACCAACGCGGCCTTGTATCCCTCACGATACGCCCGCAGGTAGCGAGCATCCCCCACCACCGATCCCTCGGCCCCGCCGAGGGCGTGTTCCATCGCCGCCGCAGTGGTGGCCGAGGCCTGTTCAGCAGCCTTGAGTGCGTGGAGAATATCTTCGCGAAACCAAATGTCCAGCCCCATTTTCCCCTCCTGTGACGATCTCTTCTCTAACCAGCCTGTATGACCGCTGCTAGCTACTCGATTGCTTTGACGCGGTTACCTGGCTATCCAGCAGGGATAGCAACCGGGGGGTGACCTTACGTGGGGCAGTAGCGTGCGCGGGCTTGGTCAGCAACCCCTCCTGTTCCCAACGTTCGGCCAGCTTGCGAATGCGCCACGCGCTGGTGCGCTCGTCGTCGGCGAAGGCGCGGGCCAGCTCCCCGATCTTGAACCCGCCATCCAGATGCTCCACGGCATAGGCTACCAGGTCGCACTCGATGGGCTCCAGTCGCGGGGCGACCGCCCCCCCACCCAACCGTTGCACCAACGCTAAAATCTCGGCATCGCTCACCAGGAACCCCTGCAACTCAAGCAGGTCTGCGTCCAGCCGGGCCAGCATCCGCCCCCGTATGTCACGCGGTAACCTCTCCGCACCTTTTGTGCCCAGGATCGTCCGGCTGTGCATTGGAGTGGCTACACGAAAGGCAATGCGCGTGCTGAGATTGCCCCTTATAAGCGTATTAAGCACCTCTGCTTTGGGATTTTGGGTGGCCAGCACCAGGATAATGCCAAAACTCCCTGCCTTACTGGCCAGGCGAATCAGATTAGTATAGAAGCGGCTACGCAGCCCACATTGCAAAGCGATGTCAGTCACTTCGTCAATCACGGTCACGACCAGTGGCAAACGCTCTCCCGCACGGCTGTTGTAAGCCGCCAGGTTTTTGGCGAAGTAGCCGGCGAAAAGACGGCGACGACGGTTCATCTCCCCCATCAGCCAATCGGTGACCTCGCTCGCTTGCTTCGGCTCCTCAGCGATGGACGTAGCCAGGTGAGGGATGCCAGCGTAAGCCGTGAACTCCACGCCCTTAGGATCTATAATGGCCAGGCGCACCTCGTCCGCACTGTAGACGTTGAGCAACGCCGCGAGCATGGAGTTCAACCAGGTAGACTTCCCCGACCGCGATTCCCCTCCGATCAAGATGTGCGAGGTGTCCAGTAAGGAGCGCCACACCGCACCCTTGCGTCCCTGGCCAATGGGGATCATGTACTCGCCCGGCGGACGGGTGTCCAAATCCAGCCCCACGCGCTTCGGAAGCCGCCCCTTCGGTTCGGGACGAAGCACCACGCAATAGGTCAGGCCCGTGGTGTTCAGCTTTTTCACCGGCTTGCCAACCACGGCCGTTAGATGATGCAACGTGTCACGGCGGGCCAGCTTGTTCACCGTCACCTTGCGAGGCAGCCGTTGCAGGTCCACCTCCAACAGCCCGTACTCGTGCCCCACCAGCCCTACCCGCGAGTACGATACTTCGACCAGGTGACCATCCTTGGTCTCGTAGCACAGCCCCATTTTAGTGAGCGCCTGCCGGATGCGCCGCGCGGCCTCGGCGACCTCCCAGCGGGGATCTCTGAGCACGTTCTGCTCACCCGGGTACTTACTCATCGCCCACCTCCTCGAGCAAACGTGCCACGTGCGCTGGCTCGATGTCCCATACCTCCACCGGCGGAATGGGCTTCGACAGCCGCCGTTCGGGCGGGATGATGGCCTCCACGAGCTGGCGGCTCTGCAAGTTGATACCACCGCCCGACGACGCCGCACGCAAAGCCTGCGCCGCCTGGGCCTGACCAGTGACCCGCAACTGATCGGCCTCGAATCCCGGCGCGGTCAGGTGACTGACCCCCTGAGGGCTATACAGCGTAGTTGGCATGGGCGCGCGGTTTGGATCGTGAAAGAAGCGAATGCTCCCAATTCGGCCCTCGCGGATGGGATACAGACCGGCCTTGTCGGGATAGATTGTGTCGGCGCGGCGCAGAATGAAACGGATGGCGCCGAAGCCAATCCCGCCCAGAGTTGAAAGGGCCACCACAGCCAGGCCTGCCCGGAAGCCGATAGTCACCACCTGCAACCGGCGGGCCGTCTCCAGGCGCAGGGCCGCCATCTCGCGTTCGACAGTCGAATACTTCCCCCGATTTGTATCGGCCAGCAGCAAACCGATGACCAGTGTGGCAACGATGAGGACGACGATGGTAAAAATCAACGCCCTGTTCATGTGCCCACCTCCTCACCCATCCAATGGCGAATAGCAAATTCGCGAATAGGCGAATGGCGAATTTGCGAATGATCCTCCGCAGCAGTTAATCCGTTATTCTTATTATAGCACATTTGTTCTAATATGGCAAGTCGCCCAAAACCCCGCGCACACGACAAAAGCAGAGGCGACCCGTGCCCAGGACAGCGGGTCGCCCCACAGACAGCCAGTTGCCTCCCAACACAAGAGTGCTATAATAGACAACCAGCCCGGATCACCGCCCCGCCGGTGGTTTGGGTTAGAGGGCCGCCGGAGCTAGCACCTCCGACGACCCTCGTCCCTGATTTGTGTTTAGTATACCACGCCTGTGCCAGGATGTCAAGAAAAAGGGCTCTATCTTGACATTTTGGCACAACTGGGTTATAATCATTACGTCACCCCATCATGTGGATCAACGATCTGAGGCTCAACGATGTCCACTCGATTTGGACAATTGCTACGCGAATACAGGCGGCGAAGCGGACTTTCTCAAAAGGCCCTGGCGGAGAAGATCGGCTATCACCCCAGCTACATAAATCGCCTGGAGCGTGGTACGCGCACGCCGCCACGCCAGTACGGGACGATTCAGGACCTGGCTACGGCGCTGGGCCTAACCCAGGAGGAAACTAACGCCCTGCTGACCGCCGCCGGCCTGGAACCGGTGCTCCCCACCCACATCCCGGCCGAGGTGGACAGCCCGCGCCTGCGACGGGTTATCAACGCGCTGGTAGATCTACGCCGCACGCCGGGCATCACCGAGACGCAGGTGGCCTACGTCGAGGAGACGATCCTGCTCCTGCTGGCCGGGTTCAAGCTGGCACTACCCACCGCCGAACTGGTGCCCGTGCTGGAGGCAGCCCACCGCATCCCCCAGACCGCCCCTCTGAGCGAGCGTGAAGTCCTGCTGGACGACCTGCTGAGCACGGTGATCACCGGCAGCGGGGAATACGGCGGCGGCAACCTGTTCGCTGTGTTGGAGGAAGTAGTCCAAGGGGAGGAATGGGAGCTGAAACGGCGGATCGCCGAGGCCCTGCCCTCTTTGCTGGAGGCCGACCTGACGCACACTCTGCCGCTGATGAGCATCCTGCGGGCGGATCCGCCACATCCCGAGTGGCGTACCGACATTCGACGCCGGGTCATCGAGGCCACGCCGACGCTCTACGAACTGGATCCCGAGGCCGCGCCCCCCCTGCTCCATTGGCACGAGGGCGACGAGGTGTACGCAGCCCTGGCCACCCTGGAGGCCCTGGAGGCCATCGGCGACGCCCGTCTGCAGGCCGAACTGCGCTTCGAGTTGCTGGCCCACGTGTCACCCGAACAGCGGGACATCGTTAAGTTTTATGTCAAATTACTGGAGGCCACCCGCACCGGGCCGGACGAGGCGTTGGCCATGATAGAGAAGGCCAAAGACGGAGACCGGCTGACCAGGATGTGCATCACCCGCTGCCTGGCCCGCCTGCTCCCCACCCGCCCAGCCGAGACCCTGGCCTACATGCGCCATTTCCTGCGCCGCGTGGGTGGGGTCCCAGCCGAGCACCAGAACGTGCGCCGGCCGCTATCGCGCGATCTGCCGCAGATCATCGCCGTCCTCGGCGGGCCGCAGCACGCCCAGGCCGAAGCGGTGATCCGCGAGCTGGCCCAGGACGAGGATGTGCACATCCGCCGCGCCCTGTCGGACGTGCTGCCCAGCCTGGCCCAGTCCCACCCGACGCTGGCCCTGGACCTGATCCAGAGTTACTTGATCCATGACCCCGACCGTTACGTGCGCGAGCGGACGTGGAAAACCCTGCCCCGGCTGGCAGCCTCGCACCCGGACGAGGTGCGCGAAAGCTGCCTGGC
>JAGGZG010000333.1 GCA_021162125.1 Anaerolineae bacterium | reverse complement strand
TCCGTTGACAGAAAGGAACGGATCATGAAAAGGTTAACTCAGCTCCTGATCGTGTTCTTCGTCTCGGTTGTTGCCGTCGCTCTTATAACACGGGCTGGGACGCCGGTGGTGCACGGGGCTTGGAGCGGGTACCAAAGTCCTCTGAATCCCTTGCTTTTCAATTCTCCTCTCCCTACTCCGTCATCAACTCCTACGCCGTCTTCCTCACCATCACCCGCCCAAATCGCTCTTAAGCATGTGGCGTCCCAGGAAGGGACAGACCTGGCCGAACTGGTTGTGGCCAACGAGCACAATCGGAGTTACGTGCTCACTGGCCGGAGTTTACAGGCGGTGACTGTATTAAGCCATCGGACGGGGCGTTTCTATCACGTGCTGGTAGACCCGGTCAACGGGAGTGTCATTGACCGAGCTAAAATGGAGCGCGATGAACGCGAGGCTCACCAGACACGCTACGGTAAGCTGGAGCCGGCCCTTCAGGCACTGCTAGAAGAAAAGGGGCCGGATGACGAGGTCAAAGTAATGATCTGGCTGACACCCATTGACCTGGAATCCGTCCTGGCCCAACTTGCGGCCAGGCATCCGGGGATGAGACACGACTCAGAGCGGCCCATGGATGTGGACGCCCCGGCCTTGGCTAAGGCCATTGCCGCTGATTATCTGGAGTTACTGGCCCAGGCTCATCTTGCCAAGGCGAAAGGGCTGGTGACTTCTCTCCAGGCGCGGGGCTACGAAGTGACTATCTACCATACCATCCCTGCTGTGGTGGCGACTTTGCCCAGACGGGTGATCGAGCAGCTTGCTCGGCGAGGCGACGTGTCTTGCATTTACCTGACGGGGAAGCCGATTCGACCTACATTAGATTCCGCTGTCCCTACTGGTCGGGTGCCTGAAGTGTGGGCGCGAGGGATTGAAGGCAACGGCATTCAGGTTGCCATCGTCGAAGGCGGGAAGGTGGAAAACCATCAGTGGGTGAACGTGATTGCCACGCGCCTCATACCATTAGGGATTACCGACCACACAACCGAAATGGACGGGATCGCTGCTGGCAGTCACCCCACGTACAAAGGCGTCGCTCCTCACGCCGAGATTATCAGCGCTGCTAGCTATGGAGACACTGATGACGTGGTAGCAGCTATTGAGTGGGCAAGAGAACAGGGAGCCGATGTCATCAACAGCAGCTATACAGTGAGCAGTGGCGATGATGACATGCACGAACTAGATAGAGCCTACGATTACCTCGTCAGGCACGCTTTTTTGTCAATGCCAACAGGTGCAGGCAATATGGAAGCTGGTAATCATACCGGAACGCCAGGTAAAGCGTACAACATCATCACTGTGGGCGCTTTCGAAGATCAAAACGATCCAAACTGGTCAAACGATTCTATGTGGGCAAGCTCCGCCTACCAAAATCCCAAGACTGACGATGGGCGCTATGGTGATAGGGAGAAGCCAGAGGTAGTAGCCGTTGGCGCTGACGTTACGGTATTGGGAACGAATGGGCAATGGTTTGCTACTTGGGGCACAAGTGTCTCGACAGCGCAAGTTAGCGGCCTGGCGGCCTTGCTTATGCAGCGCCACGACAGTCTGCACTTCTGGCCCGAAGCAGTCAAAGCTATCATTATGGCTTCTGCCATGCATAACATCGAGGGCCCCAGCATCATGCGGGTAGATGGTTATGATGACAAGGATGGTGCCGGTGGTATCGTTGCCGATCTAGCCGATCAGATTGCAATGACAAAGGGCCAGTATGGTAGCACATGCTACTCTCCCTGCTGGTGGGCCGAGTCTATTTCCAACAGCTCGTTTCCAGTCGGCACCTACCGCTACTACCAGTTTTACGCTCCTGCTGACGCCCGAATACGTGTCGCTATCGTCTGGGATTCAGCTCCATCCAGCTACTACAATACCGACCCATTGAAAACCAACTTGAATCTGCTCATCTTTGATCCCAATTGGCAGCCTCTCGATGCTGTAGGAGGTTACTCTGCCAGTTGGGATAACAGCTACGAAATCGTGGAGTTCATGAGTCACAAAGCTGGAACGTATCAGATCGGCGTTTACAAGGCTAGTGCTACCGAAATGTATAACAACCTGGGAGTTGCGTGGACGAAACAACTGATGTCTTACAAAGTGAGCCTTCCGCTAGTCTTGAAGAACTACGGAGGATGAGTCGCGAGGAGGTAGCGAAATGAATCGGTCGCTGGCTATTACTGTGGCATACGATGGGCTGTCTCAGCCCGGCAGGGATGATCCGAAATCCCAACTGGAGGCTCTGTTGCGCCTGCTGCTCGACGCCGACACCCCGTCCACCAGGCTGCTGTTCTACACCGAGGGCGTGCGCTGGGTAACGCGCGAATCTCCCCTGCTGGACCTGCTGCGCGCGGTGGAGGCCAGGGGTGTGGAGTTGGTGGCCTGCCGCACCTGCCTGAAATCGGCTGGCCTGCTGGATCAGGTCGCCGTGGGCAAGGTGGGCAGCCAGGATGGGATTATCGAGGCCATGCACACGGCGGACAACGTGGTGGTGCTGTGAGGTCGTTCGCCGGACGGCGGGTCACGATCGTCGGCCTGGCCCGCGAGGGAACTGCGCTGGCCCGCTTCCTGGTCAGGCAGGGGGCCGTCGTCACTGTGACTGATCGCCAAAGCGCAGAGGCCCTGGCCGAGAACGTCGCTGCGCTGGCCGAATGGCCCATTCGCTTCGTGCTGGGCGAGCACCCGCTGGAATTGCTGGAGACGGACGTGGTGTTCGTCAGTCCCGGCGTGCCCCTGGGGATTCCGTTCCTGGTCGAGGCGCGACGACGGGGTGTGCCCCTGAGCAGTGAGACGCGCCTGTTCGTCGAGCTTTGCCCGGCGCCCATCGTGGGCATCACCGGCTCCAGCGGAAAGACGACTACCACCACGCTGGTGGGCGAGATGCTGCGCGCCAGCGGGCAGAAGACCTGGGTGGGGGGCAACATTGGCCGTCCGCTCATTGAGCACTTACCGGAAATCGCGCCCACTGACCGGGTGGTGATGGAGCTTTCCAGCTTTCAGCTCGAGTTCTTCGCCCCGTGGGCCGGCGAGGAAGGGCGGGGCATCAGTCCGGCCATCGCCGCCGTGCTGAACATCAGCCCCAATCACCTGGACCGCCATCCCTCGATGGCCGCTTACGTCGCTGCCAAGAAGCAGATTCTGCTCCACCAACGCGCGGACGACGTGGCAGTGCTGGGCTTCGATAACGCGGAGACCCGCGCCCTGGCCGGGGAGTGCCGGGGGGAGGTTCTGTTCTTCAGCCAGCGGGAAGTCGTGGCGCAGGGAGCCTTTCTGCGGGATGAGGTCGTCATCCTGCGCTTAGGTGAGGACGAGCAGCCGGTGTGCGCGGTGAGCGAGATCAAGCTCCTGGGCCGCCACAACGTGGACAACGTGCTGGCCGCCTGCACGCTGGCCGGGGTCGCCGGGGCGGACGTGGAGGCGATGGCCGCCGTGGCCACTACTTTCAGCGGTGTGGAACATCGCCTGGAGTTGGTGCGGGAGCTCAATGGTGTGCGGTGGTACAACGATTCCATCGCCACCTCACCGGAACGAATGGTAGCTGCATTGCGCTCCTTCGACGTGCCCATCGTCCTGTTAGCCGGGGGACGGGATAAGCATCTGCCCTGGGGCGAGGCGGCGGCGCTTATCCTGCGCAAAGTGAGACACCTGGTACTCTTCGGGGAGGCGGTGCCCATCATTGACCGGGCTGTGGCTGCAGAGAGGGCCAGGGCCGAAGCACAGGGCGAACCGGGGATTACCCGCGTGAACACGCTGGAGGAGGCGGTCGCGGTGGCGGCGCGGGTGGCCCGGGCGGGCGACGTGGTGCTTCTCGCGCCGGGCTGCACCAGCTTCGACGCTTTCCGCGATTTCGCTGCACGCGGCGAGCGGTTTAGGGAATTAGTGAAGCGGTTGTAAGCGGGGTATAAAGGCGCGTAAGGCGTAAAACGTAAAACGTAAGGCGTAAGGCGTAAAACGTAAGGTGTAATCGAGACCGGTTCGTCCGGGTTAATAGGAGGTCAACAATGAGATGCACAATCTGTCACGGCCCGCTGAGCCGGGTACGCACACCGCAGGGCAGGCTCAACCGGCCCCGCGATTCCAAAGAGGTGTGGCGCTGTCTGGTGTGCGGAGCGGATTTCGCCATCGAGCAGCGTGAACGTCCGGTCAAGGGGACGCGCGTCCTGCACAGCGCGCAGGTGTGGCTGCGAGCAACGTAGCGTATCGGGAGGTGGGATGCCATCCCGCCCCACAATCGTTTTCTGATAGGATAAAGAAATGGCGGTCAAACGCATCCGTGAGGCCAGCTGGCGAATAGACTACTTTCTGATCATCACCGTCGCTGCCCTGTTGATCGTGGGCCTGATGATGGTCTACAGCTCCACTTTTGACCTGGCCTACAAGGGATTTG
>JAGGZG010000368.1 GCA_021162125.1 Anaerolineae bacterium | reverse complement strand
TCAGTCCAGCAGGCCCTTGAAAAAACCTACACTTGTGAAGGGGACTGAGGGGGGGGCGGACTACACCAGCGAATTTCGCTCCCTTTGCCCCTTAACTTGACGCGTATGGCCCCTGCGGTTGCCCGTTCACCTTTGGAGACGATAAACCGTGTCGCCTTCCGCCCGGAAGCACAACCACGCCCCGCACGTCCACGTCTCCACTCCCTCCACAGCAGCCACGCCAAAGACCTGCACCGGCGTGGACTGCCCAACCCTCCCACCAAACATGACGAGCACCGCGTCCCCGTCCTCAATTGCTTCCACCACCGGCGGGCCACTGTAGACCACCACGCCCGGCGCGACCTCGTGATAAGCCACGGCGGCCAGCGTAGGAGCCAATCCCGCACCATACACCTCTTGGCCGATGACCCCAGCCACGCTCCAGCCGCCACGCAGGTCCTCCAGCGGAATGTAAAGCTCCAGCGCGTTCTGCGCGACGGTGGGATAGGTGGTAGGGCTATCGGTGGCGACGCCCGCCGGTAGCAGCGGTGGCAACGTGTAGGGCAGCGTGGTCAACGTATGCTCCAGGAATCCGGCCACCAGTCCCTCAATGGCCGGGTCAATCTGGCCGTGCGCCAGGGCCAGGTACTCCCGCAGGTACAGCCAGGCCTCGTACTGTTCTTTCGGTGTGATGACTGCCGAGCGCGCCATCGGGCTTAGTCCGAAAAACGTGCGGTAGCCGGTGGCCGAACCACCTGTGGTGAGCCCTGCCGAACCATAATCGCACTCCCACAGCCAGGTCAGGTGCAACAGGTTGGCCAGCGGCGCAAAACTTAATTGTAAGTATTCCGCGTCTCCTGTCAAATCGGCCAGGCGGGCGCAGGCGGCCACGGCCTGGGCGGTGATGTGTGTCTCGTAGGCCAGGCGGAATCCATGCCCCGCCAGGTGCTCGATGGCAGCGCGGGCCTCGTCGAGGTAGATCGTATCGCCGGTCAGATCATGCAGCAGGAGCATGTAATAGGCGTAACCTCCGGCGCAGTCCGGCTCGCGCCCCGTCCCCCGCCAGGTGCTAAAGTGGTAGAACTGGGGGAACTGGTAGTCCACTGCGTGGGCGAAGTCTATCCAGGCCGCCGCTGAGTCGAGTGCCAACTGTGCGGCTTGCTCGTGGCCCATCAACCCTAGCTCGGCCATCTTGACAGCATGGCCCAGCTCATACCAGGTATCGCCCCGCATTTGGCGGCCCAGCGCTACAGGCCCGCTATTGACCAGCATCCCGTAGCCCTCGTCGTAGAAGTCGGGGAGCGCCGCCCACAGGTCGTCGTCGAGAGCGGTCACGTCCCCGTAGCGCGCCTCGTAGCGCACGATGCCCTCCAGCACATCGAGTTGGCTGATCAATTCTGCACTCTGGCGCGTGTCACCCACGTAGGCCCGCAGGTAGCGTTTGCCTCCCATACTTCGACTGGGCTCAGTACAAGGCTCAACCCACGCCCGCTCGTCGGCAAGATCGGCGATGGTCTTCTCGGCCAGGGCACGCCAATCCGGCAGTATCACATTGGCCGGCTTGTGCAGCAAGTCGTAAACGTCCCCCAGGTTATGCAAGTAGCGGGCGAACATCTCGGTCTCGCAGTCCGGTTCCCCTGGCGTCAGGTACAGGTAGCTATCGTAGAGGACGAATGGTTGGCCGGTCGGCAGAGCGCGCAGGTTGGCGGCGTCAATCGTGTGCCCAAAGGAACGGCCTCGCCGGCCGGGAGCAGCGCTGGGGGTGTAATGCGCCGCCTGCATGAAAGGGTTGATCGCCGTGCGGTCCACGGCGTAGAAGAGCGTGCTATCCAGGGCTGCGGCGTGGCCGTAGAGCACCGGCGCGCACATCGGGGCGGGGTCAGCGTACACCGTGAAGCCGGCACTCGTCTCCTCGCCGGTCGCCGGGTCCACAAAAGTCCACTCCAGCGCAGGACTATCCGGCGGCGAGTCGTGCAGGGCAGCGGTGAGCCGGGTGCGCAGCAGGCCCGGCTGATAGGGGTAAACTTCCAAGCGCAGCGTCACCTCGGCCCAACCGGCGTCGCCCGATAGGGTAACGGCCAGCACCCCGTCACTCACCTCGGAAGTGACGTCGTTGAGCGCGGGCAGCGGGTTGAGTTCGCCTCCCAGGGGACGCAAAGCCAGCGCGCCGCCGGCGCCCGCCCGCTGGACGAGAAGCGCGTCGTGGGTGGTGGTCCCGGCGAAGCGCAGGGTGTACTCGCCGCTTGTCAGGCGCACGTCCCCGGTCTCAGCCACCTTGATGGCAGCCGAGGGCGTCTCACTCCGCCGGACGCCCGGCGCGGGACGCCGCTCGTAGTCGCCACTCTGGACGGCTAGCGGGGTCGGAGTTGAGGTGAGTGCTGGGGCGGGGATTGAAGTAGGCATCTTCATCCGGCTACAGGCTGGCAACGAGGAGGCGGCGAGCAGGAGGCAGGAAACAGCCAGCAGTAAGCAGTTTCTCGCGCGCATTATACAGGCTAACCCTTCAGCCCGGCGTAGGATACACCCTCGATGTAGTACTTGCTAAAGACAAAGAACAACGCCAGGATGGGGGCGGCGTTGACCATGGCTCCCACGAGGGTGACATTCCAGGCGTACCTGTACTGCTGCTGGAACATCGTGAGGGCCACGTTGAGCGGGAACATGTCGGGCGTGTTGAGATAGAGCAGGGGGCCCAGGAAGGCATTCCACATCCCCTGGAACTGAAGGATGAACAACGTCAGTAACGCCGGCCGGGCCAGGGGCAACACCACCTGGTAGTAAATCTGGAACCTGGAAGCTCCGTCAATCAGGGCCGCCTCCTCCAGCTCGACGGGGATGGATTTGAAGAACTGGGTGAGCATGAAGATGCCGAAAGCGCCCACGATGCCGGGTAGGACCAATGCCCAGGGAGTATTCACCAGCTTGATTTTGGCCATCAGCACGTAGGATGGCACCAGCGTCACCGCGCCAGGGATCATCATGGAGGCCAGCATGAAGGCGAAGATAGCATCACGGCCGGGGAACTTCAGCCGCGCAAAGGCATAAGCAGCCATAGAGCAGAAAATAATCTGAAATATGGCTATTCCCAGCGAGAGGATGGCCGTGTTCAGCAACCAGCGGACGAAGGTGGCCCCACCGGCCATCTTGACCAACGAATAGAAGATGAGCGTGACCGCCAGGCCGCTGGTCATAGCGATGGACAAGCTGGTGAACTGATCGACCCCGTGCCCTCTGGAGATGCCGGCAATGAGAATGGCTACACAGAGCAAGACCAGAGGAAGAATGAAGCCTTCTCCCTGGATCAACCGGGCGATAATGAGAGCCATTGCCGGCCACAACAGGAACTCGGCCACCAAATGTATCCGGCGCTGCTTAATGGCAGCAACGCCGAATCCAACCAGAGAGAGTGACAGCAGTCCCCCGGTAGCCATCAGGAACCTCGTGATGGAAGGCCACTCGCTTTTCACTATTGCGATGAGCCCCCAGCCGACCAACGTAGCCACCGCCGCCGCCAGCAACAGGGCAATCGAGGTACGCTTTTCTTCTTCTGACACGGCTGCCATGCGGCCCACCACCAGGGCCACAAGAAAGGCCACCAGCCCCATTGTCCCTCCGAAGGCGACCATGCCGTTCTCCTGGGGTAGGCCGCCCATGTCCGTCGTCAACAGCTCTGTCCAGTTCTCGGGGTGCCATTTCTTAGGCAGGAGAGTGGGCGGCCAGGCAACAATCTCGGCGTTGGACTTGAAAGAACCCAGAAAAGCCAGGATAAAGGGCGTGAATAGTATCAGCCCGATGAGGCATAGCACCGTATAACGGATTACCCGGTCGATGTAGAAATGTATGGGTCTTCTGCGTGCACGCACCAGCACGGCAGCTTGAGCAACGGTTGTTGTCATCATCCCCTCCTAATATTGCTCGGTGCCCCGTTCGATAAATCGCCGCTGGATAAATGTAAAGACAAAGATGATCCCCGCCAGGAGGAAAGCCATCGCCGCCGCGAAGCCCATCCGTGGAGGCCCCGTGGTGCCCAGCGCGTCACGATAGATCAGGAACACCGGGGTCAGAGTGGTCTTAAGCGGCCCGCCGCCGGTCAGGATCTTGACCTGGTCAAAGATTTGAAAAGTGCCGATGGTGCCCAGCACCACTACCAGCAGGATAATCGGTCGCAGCATGGGCAGCGTGATTTTCCAGAACTGATGCCACTTGTTCGCGCCGTCAATCGCTGCCGCCTCGTAGAGCGAGGGAGGGATGTCTTGCAATGCGGCCAGGAACATGACCATGAACGTCGGCGCGGTAGTGAAAATATTCTGGAACATGATGGCCATCCAGGTGACGCTCGGCCCCCGCAGGTACCAGTATTGCGTGGCGATATCTCCGCCGAACATGCGGGCGACCAACTGGAATAGACCACGCGGATCGTTGAGCCAGTTGACGGTTGTGAAGGATACGCCGATCAGGCCAAAGGCTTTAGTCAGAAAGAGATTCAAAAAGCCGGTTTTGAGGTACAGCCACCAGAAGATCATCGAGATAACAACCGACGACGTGACGCTAGGAGCGTAGAAAACCGTGCGGAAGAACCGCTGGCCTCGTATAGGAGCGTTCAACAGCACCGCCAGCAGGATAGCCAGGGCTGTCTGAGTGGGCACCACGATCAGCACGTACCAACCGACGTTCACCAGACTGCGTCGAAAGTCCTGCTTCACAATGGCATCCGTGTAATTTTTCAGCCCCACCCATTCTGGTGAGGAGAACAGGTTGTAGTGAGTGAAGCTGATGTACACGGCGAAGATGAGCACCCCAACGGTGAACACCAGGGTGACGATTAGATAGGGGGCAATGAAAGTGTACGCGGCCAACGCCTCACGCCGCTTGCGTGGATCGCCCCAGATGCCCCGCCGCTTTTTCGCTATAACTGCCATAGTTCTCACCTCCTTGGTTCTCGGAAAAGGTAACGAGTCAACGAGTAACGAGCCAATGAGTAACGCGTTACGAGGTACCCGTTGCCTAATGACTCGTTGACTTGTTGCCTCATTAACTTTCCGGTAGATCTTCTCGCAACAACAAGTGTGTTCAGGGGCGACCACAGAGGATCGCCCCTGAACTGCTTAAGTTACAGACTATTGGCCACAGGTAGCCAGGATTTCGTCGGCTTCCTGCTTGGCCTGATCCAGAGCCTCCTGGACGGTTTGCTCGCCCAGGTAAGCACGGTTCAGAGCCTGGCTGATGGTATCGTTGATCTGCCCGGTGCAGGGCCCCCAGTAGGCCACGCGACCCACCAGTCCACCCTGGGCGATGGCAGCATCGTTCGGATCCACTACCAGATCAACCTGGTCCGGGTGCGTGGAGTAGGCGAAGCCGGTCTTCACAATCTCCGCCTGGTTCTCGCGGCTGGTGAGGTAGATCAAGAAAGCCGCAGCCGCACGCGGGTACTTGGTGGCCGCGT
>JAGGZG010000189.1 GCA_021162125.1 Anaerolineae bacterium | reverse complement strand
TTCGTGGACGATCCGCTGAGCGACGTATCTGAGAAGGCGTACACTTTGCAGCGGGTGCGGGACTGGTTGGAAGTATGCGCCGAGCGCGATCTGCTGGAATCCGAAGCCGCCAGCGCACTGGAGCGCGTTTTCGCGCAGACTGGCCGGCTCACCCGACCGATGGCCTGCTTCGTGCACGGCGATTTTGAGACCGGCAACGTGGTGGTTGAGGCCGGGGCTGGAGGATACCACGTCACTGGCGTGCTGGATTTCCAGCGCAGCCAGGGTTGGAGCCCGGAGTGGGACGCGGCCCGGCTGGCCAACCAGGTCTTTGACAGCTATCCGGCGCTGGCGAAAGGTTTCCTGGACGGTTATGCCGACGCTGCAGGCCTGCCCGCTGACTTCTGGGAGCGGCTGCGGTTGTACCGGCTGGCGGTGGCCCTGGATAGCCTGGTCGAGGCGGGGCCGGAGGAAGTTGATCTCTGGCAGGGGCAGGTGCTGCGGCTGTTGGAGGAGGTAGAGAAGGTAAGCGGTCGCGCTACGTGAATCGAGGCCCGGCCGGCGATGATCGGGTTTCGTTCTCTATTGGCTGCGATGCCATGTTGTACCACCAATTCACGTAGCGGGCTAAAGCGATCACCTCTTCGGGCTCATCTGTGAACAGGGGAATATCAATCTTGATGGCCTTTCCACGAGCATCATGGCCTATAAATGTTACCGCAAGTGTTAAGTTGACTTTGGCGTCGTAGATCGCTCTGGCACCCTCTCCAGGTAATTCGGCACGCACGAACCCTAGAGGCATGGCACAGACCGTCTCCGTGTCAACGTCCAGCACGTAATCGGGGCTGACTTTCAGCGTATCTACGGAGAAAAACACGCGTTGCTCCTCACAGGCCAACAGATCCATTTCCGCAGGGGTGGGATTTCCCCGGTCAATCACCAAGATATGCGTGTATTGGGGCCGGGGAGGTACATCCCACGGAAAGCGTGCATAAATCTGGAAACGACGGTTTTGGTTGCGCGTCCGCCAAAGTGCTGTTAGCAGAGCTTCGAGGAAGGCATGATGAGAGGGATCGTTGCCGTTGAGGTTGAAGCCGGGATCACCCTCCTCCGGGGTGAGGGCTGTCTCTTCGATGAAGTATGGGGCCGGAAACCATCTCCGGACATCGGAAGGGGCAACGTTGGTCCAGTGTAACGTGATCCATGCCGTTTTGCTCTCGATCTCTACCGTGACATTTCCCGGCACACTGGGGTCTGTGGAATCAGCAGCCAGGGAAGCTCGATAAGGTTGATGCAGGGGAATACTGTGCTGCTTACGCCCCACCTGCCAGCGCAGAGTATCGTCCGTGAAATTGATCGTTCCCTGACCGTGGGCGGCTATTATTTGCACGAGTGGGTAGGTCACAATGGCTATCACCGCTGCCAGTACAACGCCAATCAAGCAAGATAGAACAACCCACCCCTTCCCCAAGCCAACCCATAGGGCCAATGCCGGCACGGCCAACCACACGCCAATAAAAAGTAGCGAGGGAAAGACCACTATCCACCACCCGCTTTGGTATTCTACTTGAACGGTAATGGCAGATTGCCGATGACTTTCCATGAAGGCACCAAGACGCCAAGAAATCAGGGGTTACTTGCTCGTATCTTCTCAAAAAGTAGGGGCGAAAGTCGCCCCTTGCTCCGGCTGGATCGCCAGATCCAGCCGCCAGGCGACGGATTGGGCAATCTCTTTCGAATACTTTGATCTGCATGTGACCTTATCAGTAGTTTTGCAGATTTCACAAAGTGGCTATGCATGGATCGCGCCCCCCTCTAGCTCCCCCCGTTCCACGGGGGGAGGACAGGCTTCCCCCCTGCGAGCGGGGGGGACTGAGGGGGGCAGGTGGCGAACCGCGGATGCTTTGTAAAAGTGCAAAATTACTGCTTATCTTATTCAATGTATATGGGAGCTAAGCCGTCGCCAGGTTTATCGCCGCACCCAACAATCAAAGAGATGATACGTGATTTGTGCGAAACATCAACCTCTGGCCTCCAGGGGAATGAGGGAGAGAACACTGCCCTACCGTAGGAGACTGGCCATCAAACGTGGGGAGCGGCAGAAAGGGGATAGATTGCTGTAAGGTTCGGCTTGGTCAGAAACGCGGCGAAAGCGGCAACGCTCCGGAGTTCAGAGCGGCGTGATCGCCGCTCTGAACGGGGTCGCCGTCCGCATCGCAGAGATCGCAGGGCTGGATGGCCGCGAGATGGGATTGGGCTGAGCGCCCCCGCTTGGCTGGTCAGACTGGACTGGCCGCTGCAACGGGGGCGCTCGACGTCTCTAGCACATGGATCTCCAACGGTTGGCCAGGCTTTGCGATTTGGTGGCCTGCCGCATCAGCGTTTTGGCCGAGGGCTTGGCCCACGAGGGCGTTGGCACGTCGTAGTCGAACCCCGGTAGGGTCTTGCGCTCGATCTTGTAGCCCAACAGGTACTCGATCCGATGGATCAACCCCTCGTCGTCGGGGGTGATGAGTGTGATGGCGTCGCCGCCAGCCCCAGCGCGGGCAGTGCGCCCGATACGGTGCACGTAATCCTCGGGGTGTTCCGGCACGTCGTAATTGACCACGTGCGAGATCCCTTCCACGTCCAATCCTCGCGCGGCGATGTTGGTAGCGACCAGGACCCGGTGCTTGCCCAACCGGAACCCTTCCAACGCAGCTATCCGGTCCTTTTGTTTGAAATCGCCGTGGATGCAGGCCACGGCGATCCTGGCCTGGCGCAGTTGCCGGGTTACGATGTCGGCTTCTTGCTTGGTCCTGGTAAAGACCAGCATGCTATTGACTTCCATCTGCTCAATCATGGCCAAGAGAAGTCGAGTCTTGAGGTGCCTGGGTACCGGGTAGAGGGCCTGTTGGATTATCCCAGGAGGATGGGCCATATCTATCTCAATGCTCACCGGGTCGTGCTGAAACTGGCGAGCGAGAGCCGAAATCGTCGGGGGTATCGTGGCCGAGAAGAGCATAGTCTGGCGCTGGCGGGGCATACGACTGATGATTTGTTTGATGTCGGGCAGAAAGCCCATGTCCAGCATCCGGTCGGCCTCGTCTAACACGAGAATTTGCAAGTCCCTGAAGTTCACGTTCTTGCGGCGCATGTGATCCATCAGGCGACCTGGCGTGGCGACGACGACGTCGACGCCCCGGCGCAGTTTGTCGGTCTGCCCTCTCATCCCGGCTCCGCCATATACGGAAACGCTGCGTAGTGAGGTGCGGGCGACCAGTTTCCGGGTTTCCCCGGCGACCTGGATGGCCAACTCGCGGGTCGGTTCCAGGACCACGACCCGGGGATTTCTGGTCCTGGTTTGATCCCGTAGCAGGTGCTCCAACGCTGGCAGAAGAAAGGCCAACGTCTTACCGGTGCCGGTCTGGGCGCAACCGACGATGTCGCGTCCCTGCAGGCCGGGTGGAATGGCCTGGGTTTGGATGGGGGTCGTTTTCTCGTATCCTAAGGCGCTGATCGCCTCTTGTAAAGGTTCGCTTAGATCCAACTCTGTGAAACGCATGAAACTCCTTATTTCTTTGTACTACTTGACTCGCACAGGTGCTTGATCCGTAAGTTTACGGTGGTCTGGATTGTCACAAAAAAAGCTGCTCCGATTGCGTGAATCGGAGTGCGCGAGAGATGCTCAATCAATTGACTTAACAATAGTGATTATACCAGCGAACGGGATTCATGTCAAAACGCGCGTACGAGCCCCGGAATCGTCCCCATCCGCAAGGCGGGCCGCGATACCCGGTTAGCTTCAACGAGTCGATGCGATCCGTTCGCTCGAACATCTGGAACCGGTCGATTGGTTTTTCGACCACAGCGAGAGCACCAGAAGCAGACCTCGCTACAAGAACGGCTCCTGCTATGTCGTCTACTCTACTCTAATTGCCAGTTTTTGACGTAGCTGCCAGCGCTTTGAAAAATGGTAACTGCTCAGGCTACTTCTGTTAGCGATTGAAATCGCCTCTAGAGGGCTTGCAGCCGAGCGTCCACCTGCGTGGACGCGCCTGTCCACGCAGGTGGACAGCCAACTTTAGCTCCTCAGGCGCGG
>JAGGZG010000384.1 GCA_021162125.1 Anaerolineae bacterium | reverse complement strand
CCCACGGTCCGGCACGCCGTGCGCAGCAGGGCTTTCATGTCGTGAGGCAGGTCTGCGGAACGAGCGAATACGAATTGAGCCTTGCCGCCAACGCTACCCTGCCCCAGCAGGGCGATGACCCCCGGCTCTGCGGTCAACCGCTGGGCCAGGTGCCTGAGTTCGTCCACGGTGCGATCCGTGTAGGCTTGCCGTACCACCCGCGCTCCGGCCAGCGTCTCGGCCACGGCGATCAACGCTGCTGCCTCGTAGTCGAGGAGCTGTTCCCGTAAGGCTCGCATCTGCTTGCGGATGGCGCGGGCCTCTTCGCTCAGGCGCTCCACCGCCTCGGCCAGCTCCCAATCGCCGACGCTGAACCGGGCAGCCAGGTCGAGCACCAGGCGGTTCTTTCGCCGGTAATCGGCCAGGGCTCGCCCACCGCACAGGAAATGCACCCGCGTCTCCGTTCCACGGCGCTCGGCACGGACTATCTTGATTAAGCCAACCTCACCCGTTCGCCGGCAATGCGTCCCCCCGCAGGGCGACCAGTCGAAGCCAGCTATTTCCACTATGCGAATCGGCCCGGTCACCTGGGGTAGCTTGCGCAGAGGAAGCGTTGCCATCTCCTCCCGGCCCACGAACCGCGCGCGCACGGGCCGGTCGCTGAAAACCACCTCGTTGGCCAGGGTCTCGGCCACGTCCAGTTGATCCTCGCTCAACGGTGCGCGGTTCAGGTCCACGGTGGACACCTCCGCCCCCAGGTGAAAGCTCACCGTATCGGCCTGCAGAGCTGTGGTAAAGGCCTGCGAGAGGATGTGCTGGCCGGTGTGTTGCTGCATGTGATCGAAACGCCGCGCCCAGTCAATTTCCCCGTGCACGAGGTCTCCCCGCAGATCGCCGGCCAGGACGTGGACGATTGCCCCGTCCGATTCCCGTTCCACCACGTCCACCACCGCCACCCCGTCGAGCGTGCCGGTATCGTGGGGCTGTCCACCGGACGTTGGGTAGAAGGCCGTGCGTCCCAGGACGACCGCCGGCCGGCCCTCCCAGGTCAGTCGCTCAATAATTCGCGCGTCGAACTCGCGCAGATAAGCATCGGCGTAGTACAGGCGCGCAGCCATGACAGCAGCATCTTCGCTCACGCCACCCCTCCCATCAGATCCAGCATCGGGGGGATGCTGAAGTAAAGCACCAGCACGGCCAGGAGCAGGAAGAACACCGCCATCGCCAGCTTGATGGCCCACAGCCACTGTCTGAGGAAGCGCCCCAGGCGTTCAGCAGTGGTCACGCCCAGGTAGGCCAGCACGAAGACGATCACCAGTGGCAGGATGAAAGCCAGGTTATAGAGCAAGAGGTAGAGAACCGCGCGAGTGCGCAGCGTTGGCACCTGCATGACGAACACGATGGTCGGCCAGTACACCTGACCGGTGCAGGCCAGCTCGATGAGGGAGACGAGTAGACCGGTGACGAAAGCCGCTAGCACGAAGGCTCGCCGCCGCGCCCCTTTGCGGATGACGCGGTTAATCTGCAAGCGCAGGCGGTCGGGCAGGCGCAGTGTCATGTCTTTCGATTTGCCCTTCCGTGCCTTGAGGAAATCCTGGAAGGTGGCCACGGCCAGCACCAGACACAGCACACCGGTCAGGACAAAGAGCACTGTGCGCATCACGGACATCGCTCCCAGGAAAAAGGGAATGGCCTCCAGCACCTTGTACAGGCCCAGGCCCACGGCCACGTAGACGATGAACACCCCCAGCGTAAAGGCCAGCCCCGTGGCTATGATCTCCCAGCCCTTGCGCCCAGTGAGGGCCAGGTAAGAGACGAAGAGGATCACCGTGGTGAAAGCGCAAGGGTTGACCCCATCCACCAATCCCGCGCCGAGGATGGTCAGCACCCCGAAGGAGCGGAAGCGCTCGATCAGGCTGGTCTTCGCTTCCGTCTGCTGATTCGGATCGAATTCCTCCCACGTGGCCTCCGCTCCCGTGGCGACGTAACTTTCCACCAATGCCTTCAGGTTATCGTAGGTCACCTCCGGGCCGATGAGGGCGTCCTGGCCCATGAACACGGCTGGAGTCACTAACCGCTTGTCCACCGGTACGCCACAGCGTGCGCCCAGCCACTCGGCCAGCGCGCCGTTGGTCTCGATCTCGAAAATTTCTACCTGAAGCTGAGGGTAACGACTCTGCAAAGCACGTAACGCAGTGGTCACTCGGTCGCACTCACTGCAACCCACTTTGGTAAAGTAGGCCAGGGCCATCGGCTTGGCCGCCTGTTCCGTCGCTGTGGGCTGCGGAGTGGGCGACGGGGTGGCGGGCGGGGTAGCGCCCGGCGTGAGCGCGGGCGTGGGCTCCACGATCAGCCAGGCTGGAAAGTCTACACCGCCGCGTGTCAAGATGTAGTCAATCGCTTGCTCCAGATTCGCCTCGATTTGATTCGCCCCGATCAGCATCAGCCCGCCGATGTAAATGGCCGGGACTGCTCCCACTGCGTCCTCCGGCAATTGCGCTGACTTGCCCAGGAACACCAGTGCCTCGTAAACGTCGGGATTGGCCACGTCCAGCATCGCCCATTCCACCTGGTCGCCGTACTTGGCCCTGACTGTGGGCAGATATTCGTAGATGATTCTGTGGCAATGCGGGCACGTCTCGCTATAAAAGAGAACAAAGCGGGCCACTGGTTTGTCGCCGGGCGTCGAGGTAGGACCTGGATCAGGCGTTGGCGGGTAGTCAACGCCGCCAGCGTCCAGATATTCCTGAACGGCTTTCGCCAGATTCTCGCGAATCTCGCTATTCCCGACCAGCACCTGGTCGCCGATGAACACCTCTGGAATGGCAGCTTCTTGCTCGGAAACGCCATACTCTTTCTCCAGGGCAAGCATCCAGCGATAGTTATCTGCATTCTCCCCGATATCCAGGGTGGTGATCTCAAGCTGATCGCCAAACTGGTTCTTGACTTTTGGCAGGAAATCCTCGATAATGTCCTGGCAGTGAGGACAGTCCGTCGAGTAGAAAAGCAGCATGTGAACTACGGGGCGCTGTGCCTCGGCGGGGGGCGCAAACCACCCCAGGACAATCACCGCCAACAACAGAATTCGCCACGCTGTTTTACGCATCATTCCTCCAGTGTTTTCCACGCAGAGGCCCGGTCGGGCCTGAGTGGAGTGTCGCTCAGGATATAAGTTATTATAGCACAATCTACCTCGATTTGCCAAAGATAAAGCTCACCGTCAGGCCTTGGGGGCTTGTGTAACTATCCCCCTCTCGCGGTGTTGCAACAAGAGTAGCGCACATACTTCCGTGTTGCGCGTTTCGTGACGACCCTATATACGTTATGAGGGAGGGCAGAATGGACCTGTTTGAAAAGTGCTACAACTTTACCGCAGCCAGGGAAGTGATGAAAAGCGGCCTTTACCCTTACTTCATTCCCCTGGATGATACCGAAGGGACCGAGGTGACCGTCGGTGACCACCGGCTGATCATGATCGGTTCTAATAACTATCTGGGGCTGACCGCCGATCCCCGCGTGCGTCAGGCCGCAGTGGATGCCGTACGCCGTTATGGAACCAGTTGCACCGGCTCCCGTTTCCTCAATGGCACCCTGGCGCTGCACAAGGAGCTGGAGGAGCGACTGGCCGCCTTCGTGGGCAAGGAGGCAGCCTTGGCCTTCAGCACCGGCTACCAGACTAACGTGGGCACCATCTCCGCGCTGGTGGGGCGTGGGGACGTGGTCATCACCGACCGGGAGGATCACGCTAGCATCGTGGATGGCTGCCGGCTGGCCTTTGGCAGGATGCTGCGTTTCCACCACAACGACGTGGCTGACCTGGAGCGGGTGCTGCGCAACGCCCCGCCAGAGGCGGGTAAGCTGGTGGTGGTAGATGGGGTATTCAGCATGGGCGGGGACATCGCCCCGTTGCCCGACATCGTGGACGTTTGCGCTCGCTACGATGCTCGTCTGATGGTGGACGACGCGCATAGCATCGGCGTGTTGGGCCAGGGGCGGGGTACGGCGGCCCACTTCGGTATCACCGCGCGGGTGGACCTGATCATGGGCACTTTCAGCAAAAGCTTTGCCTCACTGGGGGGCTTCATCGCCGGGGACACCGATGTGATCCATTACGTCCAGCACCATGCCCGTTCGTTGATCTTTAGCGCCAGCATGCCTGCTGCCAACGTCGCCGTCTGCCTGGCCGCGCTGGACATCATGGAGAGTGAGCCGGAGCGTTACACTCGCTTGCAGGAGATCGGGGACAAGATGCGCGCCGGGTTCCGGGCCCTGGGCTTCAACGTCGGCGAGACGCAAACCCCCATTATTCCGGTGATCATCGGCGACGATATGCGCACCTTCCAGATGTGGAAAGCGCTCTTCGACGCTGGTATCTACACCAACGCAGTGATCTCGCCTGCCGTCCCGCCGGGGATGCAGCTCCTGCGCACCAGCTACATGGCCACCCACACCGACGAGCAGCTTGACCGCGTGCTGGAGGTTTTCGGCGAGGTGGGGCGGGCACTGGGCGTCATTGGCGCGTGACCGGGGCGAGACCCGGCTACGACTCGCCTCGCTGCCGCCGGGCCCTGGCTACGGCAGCGTCGAAGTACCAGGTGAACACCGGCCCCAACACGTTGTGCAGGTGATAATAGAATCCGCTTTCCCATCCTGGGAAGATCAGATGTCGCCGACGGCGGACCCCGCGCAGTATCGCCAGGGCCACCGCCTCGGCGCTCATCGGTTTCACCGTCCCGGAGATCATCTTTGTCTCCAGTGGCTTGGTCTCGTTCTCCGCCCAGAGCTGCGGTGTATCGGTATCGGGTGGGAAAACGACGGAGACGTGGATGCCGTAGGGCTTCAGCTCGCAGCGCAACACGTCGGAGAACCCTCGCACGGCAAACTTGGAGGCACCGTAGGCGGTGTACCCGAAGACCCCCAGAAAGCCGGCCATCGAGGAGATGTTGACGATGTGCCCGCTCCGCCTCTCCTTCATGTACGGCAGCACAGCCTTGATGGTGTTCACGGTGCCGAAGAAGTTAATGTCCATCGTTTGGCGAAAGTCATCCAGGGTCAGTTCGTCGAAGTAGTTGCATCTCGCGATCCCCGCCGAGTTGATCAGGATGTCGGGAGGATACCCGCTTTCGACGATGGCATCTCCTACCGCCTTGATCTGCTCGTACTGCGCGACGTCCGCCGAGAAGGCGCGGCAGACCTGGTCGGCGCGATTGCGTTCGGCTGCAATCTCGTCCAGGGCTGCGTCGAGTCTCTTTTGCCCGCGGGCAATGATGAAAACGTTGGCCCCGTACCGGGCCAGCAGGCGGGCCGTTGCCTTGCCGATGCCACTTGACCCGCCGGTGATAACCGCGTTTTTCCCTGCGAAGTTCATCTGCATGTCCTCCCCCCGTTCAGTTCGATCTAATCTGTGGCCCAAAGTGCCCTCGCCCTATCGTCAGGCCCGGCCTCCAACCGAGTCTGCTCCTCGACCCATCGGCGGGGTCAGCGGGGACTCGCGGCGATCCTTTGTCACTGCGAGGTGCGTTGCTCCAGTGCTGTAGCGTATTTGAATCTCAGCGGCCGGTCGTAGATGGGTAGCACCAGTTTGCTGCGCTGTTGCACTGTGACAGTGAGGCCCGTGTAACTGTGTTCGAACACAGAAATCAACCCACCCGCGCGCAGAAGGGCCGTCTGCATCGTCTGCGGGTCCCCAATAGCCTGCAACACGAACGGCTGCTCGATGGGCACGCCGTTGATAGTCAGGTCGCCCTCGCCGTCGCTGACGATCACCGAGGATATAGTCACCCGTTGCCCGTTGATTGCCAAGGCTTCGGCACCGGCGTTGCGCAGTTCGTTGACCATGTCCTGCAGGTCCAACGCGGAGACGTCGCCATCAATGCGCACCTCCACCCCAGGGCCAGATACCTCCACCAGGCCGTTGATGATCTTCACCCGGTTGAGCTCGTCCACCAGCTCCTCTAACCGCGTCCGTCCGCTGGCCGTTTCATAGGCGCGCACTTGCGTTTCCAGGGATGCGATCTCGTCGCGCAACTGGGCGTTCGCGGCCACCAGGTTACCGATAATCGTCGCCTGGTCAGCTCTGGACATGCCTTCCAGCCGTGTGCGGATCACCTGCTGGGAGCGATACTGCACCGCCAAGGACAAGCCAAGCACAAAACAGAACACGGCAAGTACGAGTTGGGCACTCTGTCGCTTCATGACTTCAACCTCATACCCAGGCTCACTGCCCCACGTCTACTGTCCGGGTTGGGCGTAGCGAATGGCAAAACCGCCGGTGTAGGCCGGCAATTGCAGATTCCCTACTTTGACGATTTTGAATTGCACTCCATAGCGGGCGGCTCGATCCTTGAGGTCGCGCAAGTAGGAGGGATTGCGGAGCACTTCGCTCTGAGTATCGGGGGGGCCGATGGCCTGGATGACGTAAGGCGGTGACAGGCGGGTGTCGTTGACCATAACTGTGGAGCCTACGCAGTAGATAGAAGTGGTGGCGACCACCCGCTCCTGGTTGATGGCAATCGCTTCCGCACCAGCCATCCACAACAGGTTGACCACGTCGCGGATGTCGTGCTCGTGGATGAGATAGTCGCCGGGGCCGGAGGGCATCGCCCGCTGGATGCCGTCGTCGAGCACGATTTGCACACCGGGACCTTGCACGGGCAACAGGCCAGCGCGTAGCTTCTGCTCAGCTAATTGAGCTGCGATCTCCTCCAGCATCTCGGTGCGCGCCGTGGATTGCTGTTGGTACGCATCGAGTTGGGCGCGGAGTCGCCCAATAGTCGCTTTCAACTCCTCTTGCTCTGCCTCCAGCCGCTGGATAGTCAATGCTGTGGCCCGTTCATGGCTCGTGTATGTGGGAGGCGGCGGTGAGTTCCATTGCAGACTGAACAGCACTCCCAGAATCACAGCCACGATCAAGAACGAGATATTGCGGCCGGCGGCTGCGCGACGATTATTGGTCACCACAGCTTCACTCCACAAGAAAAATGCACCATAAAAGGTGCATTGACAGGACCAATCGGGCCTGAAGGCATATCAACGCTCACCAGCCCACGAGGCCCGGAGGCCGTGAGCTTCGGCTCAATCCCCGATCACATTCCGAGAAGAATCACATCGAGGGACAGACCAGCGGTCGTTCGCTATTCGGGTTGTGTGACGTACAGATCGTAGCTTTTCTGATTATTGGCTGTACGCGCCTCACCCGTCACCGGCGCCACCTGCACTTTGAGTTGATAGGCTGTGCGATAGGGGATGTCACCCAGGCTCTTGAAGCGCACGATTTTGATCTCGCCGGGGGCTATAGTGGGAATCTGGTCTTCGTCTTCCAGGATAATCGTCTGCCCGTCGTCGGTGGAGAGTTCCGCCTGGACGGTTACATTGTTCTCGCTGTTACCCCCGGTGTTCTCCACGGCCACGAGCAGTGTGATCCCCTCTCTGCTAGCCATAATCTGTTCGTATTCCAGGGGCGGGTCAAAATCAATAGCCAGAACTGCCAGGTCATGTTCGTCAGCGTTCGCGGCTGCTTCCAGCTCCGCGGGAGGGAGCACAGTCATCATGGTCCGATCTACTATTTTAATCTTCACACAGCCAGATAACAACACGAGAGCAACGGCCAGGACGGGGAGCCAGACGTACTGCATCTTCTTCGCTCTGCGTTTCATCCTTTTCCTCCTATTGCTGCCTTCCGGGGCCCAATCCCAGGTGAAAACATACCTGGGACATGGTATTCCCCATGGGCAGGACTCACTCCGCCGCAATCACAATAATAACCCAAGTACTTGGATTTGTCAAGCGAGCTATCATCGGTGCGGCAGACGCACTTTGACAGGGTATGCCCCCCGTGATATAATGTACCTCCATTGAGGATGATCCGGTGTCCATCGGGTGAGGACGTTCGCCGGTCAGCGCTCGACAGACCAACAACGGAAAGGAGGAATGATGCCAAACCCACTCAAGGACTGGAGAACTATTTTGATCCTTATAGGCGGCTTCCTGATGGCGGCCAGCCTTTTCATGACCTGGGGGCCGATGGTGGTGCCTTCCAAATCGCTGCCCAACGATGAGGACTTCATCAACACCTATTTCGTGGACGAAGAAGGCCATGTAGGCGTGATCTCCCGGCCTGGCGACGACCCCGATAACCCGGTCCTGCGTAGCAACATCCCAGGAGGAATTCTGGCCCACGCCACCAAGAATACCTTGGTGATCTTGGTGCCCATTGTCGCAGTGATCACCCTGACGCTTGTCATTTTCACTGTCGGTTCTAAGCTTATCTACCTGCACGCGGGCCTGATGTCCATTTGGGCGGCTATCTGCGTCGTCGTTCTCGTTATTCTACCCATCGGCCCCTTCCGTTATGAGCTGACACGTGCCTTTCCTGGACTTGGCTTTTGGGCATATACTGGGGGCACGGTGCTAATGGCCGTGGGCTGCTTCGTCTTACAATTCTTCGGCAAAGAAGAGCGCGAGCGCATTCAGACCGAGATAGCGATGGCGGGCGAGAGGGATAAAATCGTGCTTAGCACGCAGGCTATCCAGGCAAACCCAAACGATCCCCGACCGTACCTGACGCGGGGTTATGCCTACAAACGACGGGGGCGGATCGCCGAGGCCATCGCCGACCTGGAAAAATACCTGGAATTGAGTTCTCAGGAGCGAAGCAAAGAGATCGTTCGGAAAACACTGGCCGAACTCAAAGCACAGCTCCAATAGTCCCGGGTGAAAGCTCCCATAAGACCTCCGGGGTCTGGAAACCTCGGAGGTCTATTTTTAGGCGGTCGGGCATCAGCCAGTGATCGAGATCGGCGACCCCAATAGCTCCCCCAAACGCCGCGCGTTCTGCACTGCGTAGCCGAAGGCGTCGTTGTTGAAGTACACGTACACCAGGCACCCCCCGTCCAGTGCTTCCCTCACCTGTTCCGCCCACCAACGTAGTTCCTCCTCGCTGTAGCAACTGGCGTACAGCGTCTGCGCACCGTGCATACGGACGTACATCACGTTCGACGTAACACGCACGGGACAGGACATCGTTGGGTGACTGATCACGCACAATGCAGCGCTGTGCTCTTCCAGAGCGGCGAACACATCCTCGTTCATCCAGGATGGATCGCGGAACTCGAAAACGTGGATGAGATCGCGGGGCAAGAGGGCCAGGAAATCGCGCAGGCGGGGGAGATTACAGCGCCAGCGGGGTGGCAATTGATACAGAATGGGCCCCAGCCGGTCACCCAGCAATCGCGCACGGCTCAAGAAGCGCTCCAGGGGCTCCTCCGGTTCGCGGAGTTTTTTCATGTGGGTGATGAAGCGGTTGGCCTTGACTGCGAAACGGAAGCCCGGCGGGACGGCTGCTCGCCAGTCGCGGAACGCCTTCTCCGAGGGCAGGCGGTAGAAGCTGTTGTTGATCTCAACTGTGCGAAAGTGTTCGGCATAAAAAAGCAGCCAGCGCGAGGTAGGCAGCTTCTGGGGATAGAAGACCTCACGCCAGTGGGGGTACACCCAGCCCGAAGTGCCGATCCACAGGCGGTCCAACTCGCTCATTTTTCTACTCCTGCGGATGCCCCACCGGGATCAGATACAGCGGCGCGTGATCGGTGGGCAGGGACAGGGCGGACTGTACCTGGTCGTCGTAGAATGCACCGATGGGCACTCCGCCCAACCCCAGGGCTACCGCTTGCAGGAGCAGGTTCTGCGCGGCGTGGCCGGCCTCCAGCTTGACGTAGCGCTCCGCTCGCGCGCCGTACTTGCCCTCGGTACGCGCGTACACGGCGGTGATGACGAACACCACCGGGGCCTGGCGGATGGCGCTCTGCTTGAGCCCTGCCCTCCACAGCGCCTGGCGCAGGTCGGCCGTGGACTCGACGCGCACTTTGTGGCCCTGGGGCACGTAGTGGTACAGCCCGTCCGCCGTGGCAACGTACACCTCCAGCGGATACAGTGCCCCGGCCGAGGGTGCAGTCCGCCCGCCCCAGTCGCGGGTGATTCCCTGGGCAGCCCACAGCAACTGCCCGATCTCCGCCAGCGTCAGCGCCTCGGCGGTGAAACTGCGCACTGAGTGGCGTGACGCCAGCGTCTCCTCCAGGGACGTCTCCCCTTTCAGGGTGGGGGCGGACAGGATAATTTCCTCCACCACAGGCGAAGCATTGGCCCGTTCCTCCGGCTTAGCGACGCAGCCCGCGAGCAGGCTCATCGCTAATGCCGCCTGGGCCATCATTCTCAACACGCGCTCCATGACTCGACCTCCCGACTGGCAACGGACGTCACCGTGCGTCGCCCAGCACATCGCCCACGCGCAGGACCTCGGCCTCGGTGTTGTAGAAGTGCGGGGCCACGCGAATGTATCCCTCCCTCGGGGCGACAATCACCCCCTGCTCGTGCAAAGTCGCGCACGCCGTCTGTGGGTCGGGCACGACGAAGGAGACAATGGCCGAGCGGCGTTCTGGGCGCAGGCAACTGGCAATCTCGTAGCCTCGCCGTTGCAAGTCAGCGATGAGTACGTCGGTCAGGTGGCGGGTGCGCGCTTCAATCGCCTCAATACCTACGGCCATCAGGAATTCCGTTGCCACCAGGAGCCCGGCCATCCCTGCTTTGTTGATCGTGCCCAGCTTGAAGCGAGTCGCGTCAGGCTGGAAAGTGAGGTCATAATCGAGGAAGCCCTTGCCACCCACCACGCTGCTCGCGCCCACGTAGACCGGCCGCAGTTGCTCGATGAGTTCCTGGCGGACGTATAGCAGCCCCGTGCCCAGAGGACCCATCAGCCACTTGTACCCACCCGCTGCCAGGAAGTCAATCCCGTAGGCACGCACGTCCATGGGAATCATCCCCAGAGACTGGATGGCATCCACCGCAAAGTAAATACCCCGCTCCCGGCACAGTGTCCCGATGCGGGCCAAGTCGTTGTGAAAGCCGGTGAGGAATTCCACCGAGCTGACCGTCACCACCCGAGTGTGATCGTCCACCGCCTCCTCCAGGTCCTCAATGGACAGCCCGCCCTCGCGATGGGGGATAATTCGCGTCTCCACGCCTTTGGATGCCAGGTTCATCCACGGATAAACGTTGGCCGGGTATTCCACGTCGCACAGGACGACATTGTCCCCCGCCGCCAGCGGTAGACTCTGGGCGACAGCGTTCAGCCCCTCCGCTGTGCTGTGGACGAAAGTAATCTCCTCGGGCTCGGCGTGGATCAGGCGCGCCGCCGCCTGGCGGAACATATCTTCCAGTTCCTGCCACCTGGTGTAGAACCTGGGCTCCAAACCACGGTCGGCGACGAAGCGAGCCACGGCTTCACTTACCCGTCTGGGCAAAGGCGAGACGACTGCGTGGTTCAGGTAGGCATACTCTTCAGTGGCCGGGATCTCGGCGCGCAGCTTCTCGACGTCTATTTTCATGCCAGTTCCTCTCTAATGTAGTATTCCCCTGGCGTGAGCGATGGCAGCACGTGTGTGGGGACAAAGCGTGTATGGCAACTTTGCAACCCGTCGGGCCGGACGTTTGTCTTGATTATAGCACACATGCGGGAGCACGCCAACTGAACCCCCCGGCGAGGTGCGACGCACTTCCAAAGTGTGTCGCACCTTTGCTGTCCTGCTGAAATGCACCCCCGAAAGGCCGAATCTCTTTGACAAAGCCTACCTTTTGTGTTATAGTAAGCGTGAATGAGAAAGTGACACAGGGAACATACGCCTTAAGGGAGGTGATGATCTGGTAGCAAAATAGAGAAATAAAGGCAATAGTTCGATTCAAAAGCACGACTGTACCCATACGTCCCATAGCATAGCTCTAAGGAGGAGAGAAATGCGCAGGAAAGTTTGGATCGTGCTGACAGTCACGGTGCTGTGTGCCCTGGTACTCGCGGGTTGTCCCAAGCCCACCGCTGCTCCAACGCAGCCGCCAGAGGCGACTACGCCGCCCACCGTCGCACCGACCAAGCCACCTGTCGAGAAGCCGAAGGCAGCCTTTGTATACGTGGCCCCTATCGGCGACCTGGGCTGGACGTGGGCGCATGATCAGGGCCGGCAGATGGTGGAAAAAGAACTGGGCGTGGAGACTGCCTACATCGAGAACGTCGCCGAAGGCCCAGATGCCGAGCGCGTGATCCGCGACTACGCACAGAAGGGTTACGACATTATCTTTGCCACCAGCTTCGGTTTCATGGACCCCATGCTCACCGTGGCTGGCGAATTCCCCGACACTTACTTCGAGCACTGCTCCGGTTACAAAACGGCTGAGAACATGGCCACCTACTTTGGCCGCATGTACCAGCCGCGATTCCTCTCCGGCCTGGTGGCCGGCAAAATGACCCAGTCCAACAAGATCGGCTACGTGGCCGCTCACCCCATCCCCGAGGTCGTGCGGGGCATCAACGCTTTTACCCTGGGCGTGCGCACCGCTAATCCCGATGCCACTGTCCACGTAGTGTGGACCAACACATGGTTCGATCCCGCGCTGGAGAAAGAAGCGGCCGAGGCACTTCTGGATCAGGGCTGTGACATCATTGCCCAGCACCAGGATACTACCGAACCTCAGAAGGCAGCTAAAGAGCGCGGCGTGTTGAGCATCGGTTACGACTCCGACATGTCCAAATTCGTCGGCGATACGGTGCTCACCAGCCCGGTGTGGAACTGGGGGCCGTACTACGTCGAGCGGGTCAAGGCCGTGATGGATGGCACCTGGAAGACGCACCAGTACTGGGGTGGCATGAAGGATGGCATCGTTGACCTAGCGCCGCTCAGTCCCAAAGTGCCCGACGAGGTGAAGTCACTGGTGGAGGAGTACAAACAGAAGATCCTCAGCGGCGAGTGGGATGTCTTCACCGGGCCCATTAAGGGGCAGACTGGTAAACTGGCCATCCCCGCCGGCAAGGCCATGACCGACGGCGAGATGCTCTCCATGGACTGGTTCGTGGACGGCGTGGTAGGTGAGGCTCCTGGCGAACCGCCGGTAGCCGAGGAGGCAGCACTCCCCAAAGTGGCTTTCGTCTACGTCGGCCCCACGGGAGACCTGGGCTGGACCTACGCCCACGACCAGGGACGCAAGTATCTGGAAGAGCAACTGGGCGTGGAGACGGCCTATAGCGAGCTCGTAGCCGAGGGACCCGACGCCAATCGCGTGATCCGGGACTACGCCGAGAAGGGCTACGACGTCATCTTCGCCACCAGCTTCGGCTACATGGACGACGTCATCGAGGTGGCGGCCGAATACCCGGACACCATCTTCGAGCACTGTACTGGTTACAAGACGGCGGACAACGTGGGCACCTACGATGGCCGTGGCTATCAGGGCTGGTACCTGGCGGGCATCGTCGCCGGCAAGATGACCAAGAACAACAAGTTGGGCTACATCGCCCCCTATCCCATCCCCGAGGTAGTGCGCAACATGAACGCCTTCACCCTGGGTGCCCGCTCAGTTAACCCTGACGTTGAAGTGCATCCCCTCTGGATCTTCACCTGGGTGGATCCGGTGAAGGAGCGCGAGGCGGCTGAGGCCCTGGTGGACCTGGGGGTGGATGTCATCGCTCGCGAGAGTGACTCCACCGAGGCCGACAAGCTGGCCCAGGAGCTGGGACTCTACGTAGTGGGCTACAATGCCTACGTGCCCGACGTGGCTCCCGATGCCCTGCTCACAGCCCCCATCTGGCACTGGGGTGTCTTCTACAAGAAAGTGGTCGAGGACGTGATGAACGGCACCTGGACCAATACCCCGGTGTGGTGGGGCCTGAAAGAAGGCATCCTGGACCTGGCTCCTATCGCCGACTTTGTGCCCGACGACGTGAAGGCGCTGGTGGAAGAGAAGAAGCAGGAGATCATCGCTGGCACCTTCGACGTTTTCGTCGGCCCCATCAAGGACAACACGGGTGAGCTCCGCGTGCCCGAAGGCACGACTATGACCGACCCGGAGAAGCTGAGCTTCGACTGGTTGGTTGAAGGCGTCGTGGGCGAAATCCCGAAGTAAATTTCCGAAGGCTCCGCGTGCATAAACCTCCCGCAGGCTCGAAGCCTGCGGGAGGTTTTACAAGTTTTGCGGAAAGTGAATGCCTATGACTCAGACAACGGAGAATGAACTGGCTGTGCGCATGGTCGGCATCACCAAACGCTTCCCTGGCGTGCTGGCCAACGACCACATCAATTTCGAGGCCCGGGCCGGCGAGATACATGCCCTGCTGGGTGAGAACGGCGCGGGCAAAAGTACTCTGATGAGCGTATTGGCCGGCCTGTACCGTGCCGATGAAGGCGAGATATACCTTCACGGCCGGCGAGTTCACTTACGCTCGCCCCGTGATGCTATTACTCACGGCGTGGGCATGGTCCACCAGCACTTCATGCTCGTGCCGGTGATGACTGTGGCCGAGAACATCACTCTGGGGTTGCAACGCCCTCGCTTCTTGCTGAACCTGGCTCAGATCGAGCAGGAAGTCGCTGATTTGTCTGAGCAGTACGGGCTGCGCGTGGACCCCAAAGCCCGGATATGGCAGCTTTCGGTGGGCGAACAACAGCGAGTGGAAATTCTGAAGATGCTCTATCGGGGGGCAGACGTGCTGATCATGGACGAACCGACGGCGGTCCTCACTCCCCCCGAGGTCGAGGACTTGTTCGTCACCCTGCGCCGGATGGCGAGCGAGGGCAAGACGATCATCTTCATCAGCCACAAGCTGGACGAGGTGATGGCTATCTCTGATCGCATCACTGTGCTGCGCGAGGGGCAGGTGGTGGCTACGGTAGACACCGACAAGACCAGTCCACAAGAACTGGCCCGGATGATGGTCGGGCGAGAGGTGCTCTTCCGGGTGGAGAAACAGGAGGTTGAGAAAGGGGACGTCGTCCTGGAGGTGCAAGGATTGAGCGCTCTCAACGATAAAGGACTGCCCGCTTTGAAAAACGTGTCTTTTACCATCCATCGGGGAGAGATCCTGGGCGTGGCCGGGGTGGCTGGCAACGGGCAGCGCGAGATGGCCGAAGTCATCACTGGCCTGCGCAAGGCTACCTCGGGCACAGTGCGCATCCGTGGCTGTGACGTGACCAATTGTTCACCGCGCCGAATCATCACTGAAAGCGTCAGCCACATTCCTGAGGATCGGTTGGGCATGGGCCTGATCCCTAACCTGGCGGTGAGCGACAACGTTATTCTCAAGGGCTACCGCCGGCCACCTCTATCCAGAGGGCCCTTTCTGGAGCGAACGGCCATCGGTCGCTTTGCCCGGCGACTGATTCAGACCTTCGACATCGCCACTCCCAGCACGGAAACGCCGGTCAAGCTGCTATCGGGGGGGAATTTGCAGAAGACACTCCTGGCCCGAGAGATCAGCGTGGGCCCCAGCCTGATGGTAGCCGTTCATCCCACGCGGGGACTGGACGTGGGGGCTACGGAGTCCGTGCGCAATCTACTGTTGAAACAGCGGGCGGAGGGCGCGGCTATTTTGTTGATCTCGGAGGACCTGGATGAGATTCTGGCCCTCAGCGATCGCATTGCCGTCATCTACGAGGGTGAGATCATGGGCATCGTCCCCGCCGATGAGGCGGACGTAGAGGAAATCGGTCTGATGATGGCCGGGGTGAGAGGAGAAGCCAAGCCGTCGGTCGAGTAGGGCAATGGCCGTATCGAAACCGGGTTTGGCGGCTACAAATAGTGGGTTATTCCTTTGAGAGGGAACGCGAGTGAAAAGGATACCACCAGATCTGCTGAAAGAAATCGTTGACCGCCTGGTGCGGGAACTCAAGCCAGAGCGCATCTACTTGTTCGGTTCGCAAGCCTACGGCCAGCCCGATGCCGGCAGCGACATAGACCTGTTCATCATTGTGCCCACCTCGGACTTGCCTCGCCACCGACGGGCGGCTCAAGCGCTCGGTCACCTGTTCGGTCTGGCGTGCCCAATTGATGTGATAATATATACCAGGGATGAGGTGGAAAAGTGGGCCAACGTGAAAAACTCTCTGCCCCACAAAGTGCTTACCAGGGGGAGATTGCTTTATGCGACTCGAAGATGAAATCGTGCGGGAATGGTTGGTCAAAGCCCACCACGATCTGAGATCAGCGGAACGATTGCTCACTGGTGATGAGCCGATCCGTGACACTGGTTGCTTTCATTGTCAGCAGGCAGCCGAAAAAGCGCTCAAGGCTTTCCTGGCGTATCATGACATCGAGTTTGAGAGGAGTCACTCCCTGGTCTACTTGATCGATCTTTGTATACGCTTGGATGAAGCCTTCAAAGTGCTCCAAAGAGCCGCGCAGAACCTCACCGTGTATGCTGTAGGTATCCGCTACCCCGGCGAGTTCATAGAGCCAGATGAAAACGAAGCACAAGCAGCCCTGGAGATGGCGCATGAGGTGTGGGACTTCGTGTTAAAGCGATTGCCAGCGATAGTGCATCCTGGATGAATGCTGAATGGGCATGTGAAGTTGCTCAGGAAAAAGAACCGGATGCCAACTTCAGAGTGAGGAGACCACCATGCAACTGCCCTTCAAAGTCGAGAAACGACTGACCCCGTCCCGGACTGCGTCATTTCTCGTTCCTATAGCATCCATGCTGCTGGCCCTGGTTTTCGGAGGCATTCTCCTGCTGGCCGCCGGCGCGCATCCGCTGGTGACGTACAAGGCCATGCTCGAAGGAGCCTTCGGTACCCCCGGCCAATGGGCGAATGGCGATTTCTACAACTTGTCGGAGACACTGGTCAAGGCCATTCCCTTGATGTTATGCGGGTTGGGGGTGTCCATCGCCTTCCGGATGCTGTTCTGGAACATCGGCGCAGAGGGACAACTGGCGATGGGGGGCTTCGCCGCTGCTGGGGTAGCCCTTTTCTGGGCGGAGCACATCCCGGACCCGTTGCTCCTGCCGACGATGTTCGTCGCCGGTTTTTTGGGAGGAGCACTGTGGGCCTTGCTCCCGGCTTTGCTCAAGGCTCTGCTCAACGTCAATGAAATCATCGTCACCCTGATGATGAACTACATTGCAGTGCTGTGGATCGAATATCTATTCTACGGCCCGTGGAAAGATCCCCAGGGCTACGGCTTTCCGGGCAGCGCTCAATTTCCAAAGGCGGCCTGGCTGCCTCGTCTGCCCGGCACCCGGCTGCACCTGGGGCTGGTTTTCGCTGTGGGGGCAGCCCTGTTCATTTGGGTTGTCCTGGTGCGCACCAAATGGGGCTACGAGATACGGGTCATCGGCGAAAATCCCAGGGCGGCCAGCTACGCCGGGATCAGCCTGGTGCGAAACATCATTCTGGTTATGATTCTCAGCGGTGGGCTGGCCGGGCTGGCCGGCATGTCCGAGGTGGCTGGCATCTCCCACCGTCTGCAGAAGGGCCTGACCGTGGGTTACGGCTTCACGGCCATCATCGTCGCCTGGCTGGCTCGCCTGAACCCATGGGGCGTGCTGTTGGTCGCTTTCCTTATGGCGGCCTTGCTCGTCGGCGGCGATCAGATTCAGATAACTATGCAATTGCCAGCGTCGGTAGCTCTCATTCTACAGGGCGCGATTCTATTCTTCATGCTGGGTGGGGTCATATTCACCGAGTACCGCCTCCGTTGGACTGGATGGGCGAGAGGCACCACGCCCCCTGCCAAAGGCATGGAAATTGAAGCAGCATCATCGGACTGATAGGCCGCAACGAGTAAAAGGGAGGAATTGGCGAAACAATGCTCGAACAAGGGCTGTGGATTTCCATTCTCGCTATTACCATCCGTGCCGGCACCTCGCTCCTCTACGCGACCATCGGTGAGATTTTCACCGAGCGGTCGGGTATCCTCAACCTGGGCGTGGAGGGGATGATGATCATGGGCGCGGTGTGCGGGTTCGCCGCCGCCTTCCACACGGGTAACGTGTGGGCCGGGGTTGTCACCGCGATAATCGTAGGCGGATTGCTGGCCCTTATCCATGCTTTCCTGACCATTACTCTGCGTGCCGATCAGACAGTCTCCGGCCTGGCATTGACCATTTTCGGCAGCGGGCTGGCCAGTTTCCTGGGCCAGAAATTGGGGCCCGGCGGAAGGCCGCTGGTAGGCATGATCGGCCCTAAATTTGAAAAACTTGCCCTGCCAGGGCTATCCACGTTGCCTATAATAGGTCGCCCCCTCTTTCAGCAGGACGTACTGACCTACGCCTTATACCTTCTGGTGCCGCTGGCCTGGTTCTACCTGCACAAAACCCGGCCGGGGCTGCACCTGCGCGCCGTGGGCGAGAGGCCACAGACTGCCGATGCAATGGGGGTAAGCGTGGCCGGCATTCGCTATTTGTACACTATCCTCGGCGGGATGCTGGTGGGATTGGGTGGTGCTCACCTTTCCCTGGCCTACACGCCCGGCTGGACGGAGAACCTCACGGCGGGGCGGGGGTGGATCGCCATCGCTCTAGTGATTTTCTCCACCTGGGATCCGGTGCGGGCGGTGTTGGGCGCGGTGCTTTTCGGCGGGATCAATGCTGTCCAGTTCCGCTTGCAAGCAGTGGGTACCACTATTCCCGCTCCGTTCCTGGGCATGATGCCCTATGCCTTCACCATCCTGGTGCTGGTGATTATCACCTGGTGGGAGGCGTTCAGCAAGCGGGTGGGCGCACCGGCTGCCCTGGGCCTGCCTTACGTGCGCGAGGAACGTGTCTGACCTG
>JAGGZG010000109.1 GCA_021162125.1 Anaerolineae bacterium | reverse complement strand
GTGTGATTCTGTAGCCGAAAAAGCACTCCACGAAGGAGACCACCAAATCACGATTTGGGATTATACTCCAAAGTGTGGTATAATACAAAACACTTTTAAACCACAGCTTGTCAAGGAGAGAGGAAGGATGAATCCTATAGCTTTTCAAATCGGCCCCATCGCTGTGCACTGGTATGGCATCATCATCGTCAGTGGCGTACTCATCGGCGCCTACGTCGCCAGCCTGGAGGCCAGACGGCGTGGCCTGGACCCCGATCACATCTGGAACGGCCTGCTCCTCTGTCTGATTCTGGGCATCATCGGCGCACGGCTGTATCACGTATTCTCCTCACCACGGGGGGGCAGCCTGGGATGGGAGTATTATCGGCAGAACCCTGCGGCCATCTTTCAAATCTGGCAGGGCGGACTGGGCATCTATGGCGCGGTGATAGGTGGTGCTCTGGGCCTGCTGATTTACACCTACTTCGCCAAACTGAAGTTCCTGCAATGGGCCGACCTGGGTGCGTTGGGATTAGTGCTGGGACAAAGCCTGGGACGCTGGGCGAACTTCGTCAATCAGGAACTGTACGGCCCTCCCACCACCTTGCCCTGGGGTATCAAAATCCCCGCCGAGTATCGCATCATCCCCTTCAACGATCTTACGAAGTACCCGCTGGATACCCGTTTCCATCCGGTGTTCCTGTACGAATCGTTGTGGAACCTGCTGGGCTTCTTCGTGCTATTTTACATCAGCCGCCGTTGGGCACGGCATCTGATGGATGGGGACATTTTTTTGCTGTACTTAATCTGGTACCCCCTGGGTCGCACGTTCATCGAGACCCTGCGCCCGGACGCCTGGCTGCTGGGCGGCATTCCCGCTGCCCAGGTGGTAGGCATTGTAGTCATGACCCTGGCCGCTGGCACGATCCTGATCCGCCATCGGCTGGCAAGTCCCCGGACCGCCATACCATCCGCCGGTGGGCCGGTAACCTCCGCCGATACGGCGGTGGAAGAGAACTGAGTTCTCTGTGAGATTACAGTAACAGGGTCTCTAGACCTCCGAGGTCTTCGAAGACCTGGGAGGTCTGAAGAGGCAGGTGAGGGCCAGCCAAACTACCAGCATCTGTAATCGTTGCCCTATCCCAGGGCACCCATTGTTTGACATTTACGGCGATGTTTGTTATAATGCCTGCCTGTAAATTGGATACCCGTTGAGTTTAAGGGAGGTTGTTGTGGCCAATACGAAGTCTGCGATTAAACGCATCCGAAGTTCCAGGCGCAAACAAGAGCGTAACCGCGTGTTTCGCTCCCGGGCGCGCACGTTTGTGAAGAAAGCTCGGAGACTCATTGAGGAAGGTCAGTTCGACGAAGCGGAGGAAGTGGTACGCCAGGCCATCAGCGCGTTGGACAAAGCGGCGGAGAAGGGGATCATCCATAAGAACAATGCGGCCCGCCGCAAGTCTCGCCTGATGCGGCGTTTCAACCAGGCCCGGGGATTGTAGATCGCGACGCTGCAAGTAGCCAGTTCCGTAGCTGTTTCTGCTGTTTCTAAGGAGAGAAGTTGAGCCAGAGAAGCACGTGGTCTCTGGCTCGGTTTTCTCAGGGGGCTCTTCACCAGGTTTATCCCGAACGCAGGCGCAGGATTCGGGATAATAATGGCGACCGATAACCATCAACATACACAGCGAGACCGCCGGAGATGCGGAACCCCCTGAGGTTCGCTACGTGCAAGACGGAGGTGGATAGGTGGAGATAGAAAGATTGATCATCATCGGCAGTGGTCCAGCGGGGCTCACAGCAGGCATTTACGGCGGACGTTCCCAATTGTCCCCCCTGCTCATCGCCGGCCAGAGCTTAGGCGGGCAGATGGCCCTGACCCCAGAGGTGGATAATTATCCCGGTTTTCCAGATGGCACCACAGGCTCGGAGCTGGCCCAGCTCATGCAGAAGCAGGCGGAGCGTTTTGGTACGCGAGTGGTGATGGATCAGGTGACAGGCGTGGATCTCTCGGTGCAACCCTTTGCGGTGAAGACCTACGGTGCCACCTATCAGACTAAGGCGCTCATCGTGGCCACCGGCGCGTCGCCGCGCAAACTCGGCGTGCCCGGGGAGAAGGAATTCACCGGCCGGGGGGTGTCCTACTGTGCCACCTGTGATGGCTTCTTCTACACCGGACGGCGGGTCGTCGTCGTCGGGGGCGGGGACGCCGCGGTGGAGGAGGCGATGTATCTCACCAAGTTCGCCACCGAAGTGTACCTGATACACCGCCGCGATCGCCTGCGCGCCGAGAAAGTCTTGCAGGAGCGAGCTTTCCGTAACGAGAAAATGAAGTTCATCTGGGATTCCGTCGTCACCGAGATTCTGGGTGACGAGAACGGCGTGACCGGGGTGCGCGTGAAAAACGTCAAGACCGGCGATGAGTTCGAGCACCCCACGGACGGTGTTTTCGTCTACGTTGGCAATGTGCCCAATACCCAGTTCCTGGGCGGACAACTTGAACTGACCGAGCGAGGATACATCGTCACCGACCGCCGATGTCACACCAGCGTGCCCGGGGTGTTCGCGGCGGGCGACGTGCAGGAGTGGGTGCTGCAGCAGATTGCTACGGCAGTAGGAAGTGGGGCGATGGCGGCCATGGAGGCCGAGAAATTCATCGCCGAACTGGAGGATCGGGCTTACCCTGGGCGCACGGAATAGGGTATTGGCCTTTCTGTAATCACGTTTCAGGGAAAGGAGATAGCGATTGTGGTGATAACTAAAGACATGTCTATCGGCGAAGTCGTGCAGAAGTACCCCGAGACGGTGCAGGTGTTCCTCAGCCACGGGCTGATGTGCATTGGCTGCGCCGTCGCTCGCTATGAGAACGTCGAGCAGGGTGCGATGGCTCACGGCATTAACGTCGAAGCATTGATGAAGGACCTTAACGCAGCCGTATCCGCCGGGAATAACTAATCGGTTCTACGTGGAATAGTGGGGTTCGCGTTGGTGTCCCTCAAGCATCGGGCTGAAAGGACAAAGCCCGCTGAAGCGGGCTCAGGGCGCTTTAGCGCCCTTCGTTCTCTTAGCCTGGACGTTCACGTCCAGGCCTTCCGGCGATAGCCCCACGAATCCGCGAAGAACCTACTAATCTAACCTGCGAGGGTACTGTACCGGCTCACGCGAAAACCCCATCCTCTGACCAGGGAGATGGGGTTTTTCGGTTACGAATCAGCCATATCGAGCACGAAGGAGGTGGAGCAATGCCGACGGTGGATGTTAACGGGGTGCCCATTTTCTACGTCCGGCGGCTGGGAGGCAAGCACAATCTGGTTTTCGTGCACGGCGCAGGTGGCAGCCACCAGATTTGGTTGCACCAGGTGAACTCCCTGCATCAGGTGAATGCCTATGCCCTCGACCTGCCCGGTCACGGACGGTCGGGGAGCGAGGGACGGGGGAGCATCGGCGAGTACGGTGATCTCGTCATCGCCTTTCTCGATGCGTTCGGGATCGAGAAAGCGGTGATCAGTGGGCACTCGATGGGCGGGGCCATCGCTCTCGATCTGGCACTGCGCTATCCCGAGCGGACAGCCGGGCTCGTGCTGGTCTGTACCGGAGCCCGGCTGCGCGTGACCCCGCTCATCCTTGACGGAATCCGCCAGGACTTCCAGGGCACGGTGAACCTCATCGGGCAGTTCGCCTACGCGCCGGATGCGCCGCCGGAAGTCGTCCGTTTGGGGCAGGAGCAGATGGCCCGCACCCCGCCCGAGGTGTTGTACCACGACTTCGCCGCCTGCGATGCCTTCGACGTCCGTGATCGGCTGGCCGAGATACATTGTCCCACCCTGGTCATCAGCGCCACCGCCGACCGGCTCACACCCCTCAAATACGGTGACTATTTACAGAAGCACATCGCTGGCGCGCGGCTAACTGTGATCGAGGACGCAGGGCACATGGTGATGCTGGAACGCCCAATGCAAGTCACCCAGGCCATTCAAGATTTCCTCGCCGACCTGGGATGAGAACTCCGCTTTGACAAAACCTTCGCCCTGGGATATACTTAGCGTTGCGAAATTGTTACTACTCAGGCCAGCGGTTGAAACCGCGCCTGAGGAGCTAAAGCTGGCTGTCCACCTGCGTGGACAGGCGCGTCCACGCAGGTGGACGCTCGGCTGCAAGCCCTCTAGAGGCGATTTCAAT